>NZ_VDHB01000018.1:0-50125 GCF_006227735.1 Testudinibacter sp. 'clade 2' | reverse complement strand
TTGTTTTGTTTTGTTTTGTAAAGATATGCTTTTTTCTCGCGTTTGGCTATTTCTTTCGCTCGATCCACTGTCCGTTAAGATAATCGGCTATCCACTTAGTCGCTTTGCCGTCTTTTTCAGACGTCACATACTGACGTTTTTCCTTGCGGCTGAAACGTACTATCGTTTTATTTCCTTCTGAGTCAACAGTTGGCGCTTCAGTTAAATAGTGGAATTTTTCCGGTAACCGCTCTTTGAATCGTACCAGTTCCTCAACATAAGGGGCGCGAGTTTCACGGGATTTCGGGAAATTATGTGCCGACATAAAGACGCCACTGGCGCCATCACGCAGCACAAAATAGGCATCGGATTTTTCACACGGCAGCTCAGGGAAAGCCACCGGATCCTCTTTTGGCGGCGCCACTTCGCCGTTTTTCAAAATTTTGCGGGTATTACTGCAATTGGTGCAGCCCATATATTTGCCGAAGCGACCCAGTTTCAGGTGCATCTCCGCACCGCACTTGTCACATTCGACCACCGGACCGTCATACCCCTTGATTTTATATTCGCCCTGCTCGATCAGATAGCCGTCACAATTTGGGTTGTTACCGCAAATGTGCAATTTACGCTGCCCGTCAATCAGATAGCTGTCCATTGCGGTGTGGCATTTCGGGCAGCGTTTGCGTTTGCGCAAGGCATCGGTTTCCGAATCATCGTCCAAAACATTCAACAATTCTGCTTCCGGAATCAGATTAATCGTGGTTTTGCAGCGCTCTTTCGGCGGCAACGCATAGCCGGTGCAGCCTAAAAATACGCCGGTGCTGGCGGTGCGAATCGCCATATTGCGCCCACATGTCGGACATTTGATTTCAGTTTCGACCAGACTGTTCGGGGTCATCCCGCCTTCAAGTTCGTCCAATTCAGCATTAGACAACTTTTGTGAAAAATCACTAAAAAATTGATTTAACTCAGTTTTCCAATTGGCGTTGCCGTTGGCAATTTGATCCAACGAATCTTCCATATTGGCGGTAAAATCATAGCTCATCAGTTCACTGAACGACTGATTCAAACGATCAGTGACGATCTCGCCCATTTTCTCGGCATAAAAGCGGCGGTTTTCAACCCGCACATAACCACGATCTTGAATCGTAGAAATAATCGAAGCATAGGTCGAAGGTCGCCCGATGCCGCGTTTTTCCAATTCACGCACCAATGCCGCTTCGGTGTAACGTGCCGGTGGTTTAGTGAAGTGTTGCTGTGGAATGACTTGGCTCAAATTCAATTTTTCATTGACCGCCACTTGCGGCAATACCTGATCTTCTGCACTTTTACCCATAATCGGCAGTACTTTGGTCCAACCGTCAAAGCGCAAAATCCGCCCTTTGGTTTTCAGCTCGTACTCCCCGGCTTGCACGCTGAGTGTGGTTGAATCATATTGTGCCGGCGGCATTTGACATGCCAAGAATTGGCGCCAAATCAAGTCGTACAACCGCACCGCATCTTTATCCATGCCGTTTAGATCTTTATCTTTCACCGCCACATCTGACGGACGAATCGCTTCATGCGCCTCTTGTGCATTGTCCTTGCTGGAATAAAAATTTGGCTGTTGCGGCAAATATTGTTTGCCGAACTGCTTTTCAATATAGCTGCGAGCCATATTCAACGCATCTTGGCTCAAATTGGTGGAGTCGGTACGCATATAAGTGATATAACCGGCTTCATACAGGCGTTGTGCCATCATCATGGTTTTTTTCACGCCAAAACCTAAGCGCGTGCTGGCAGCCTGTTGTAAAGTTGAGGTGATAAACGGCGCTTTCGCTTTTGAACTGGTCGGTTTGGTCTCTAAGCTACTGACAATGTAGTCGGCTTTTTGCAAGGCCGCAACCGCCACATCGGCTTGCTGTTGGTTGACCGGTTCAAACTTTTTGCCGTTAAATTGAGTGACATCTAAGCGAATACCTTGTTGCTGTTGGGTCAAGGTGTCAACCGCCACTTCCCAAAACTCTTTCGGATCAAACGATTTGATCTCTCTTTCGCGTTCAACCAGCAGTTTCACCGCCACCGATTGCACTCGCCCGGCGGAGAGCCCACGCGCCACTTTTTTCCACAGCAGCGGGGAGACCATAAAGCCGACCACGCGATCCAAAAAACGGCGAGTCTGTTGGGCGTTGACTCGATCTAAATTCAGCTGTTCCGGTTTTTCAAACGCATTTTTGATCGCATTTTTGGTAATTTCATTAAACACCACGCGGCTATAGCGGGCATCATCACCACCAATCACTTCACGCAAATGCCAAGCAATCGCCTCTCCCTCTCTATCCAAGTCGGTTGCCAGATAGATATGTTCCGCTTTTTTTGCCAGTGATTTCAGCTCCGCAACCACTTTTTCCTTACCCGGCAGAATCTGGTAATTGGCTTTCCAACCGTGATAAGGATCGATGCCCATGCGTTTCACCAACGCTTCTTGGTCACGTTCAGCTTTCAATGCTGCTTTTTCTTCCACGCTCATGCCTTTGGTCGAAACCGCCTTGCGTTTTTCACCGGTTGCAGAACCGGCTGTCGGCAAATCACGAATATGTCCGACACTGGACTTCACCACATAATCTTTGCCTAGATATTTATTGATTGTTTTGGCTTTTGCCGGGGACTCGACAATCACTAATGATTTACTCATTTTCTTCCTATTCTTATACGTTAATACTTTTCAATGTTGTCTGACCGCACTTTGCAGCTTCACAATCAGCGTGTTCCAATCAGCGTGCCCGTTAATCAAAATTAACATCAAGACATCATAAAATGCGCTGACAATATCAAGGTTTGCAGGGGATTACAATAGCTTTTCCGCCAAACAGTACAATTCTGCAAGGCTTTAGTTTTTAATCGCCCGATTTTTTGCTTGTGCGCTACCGCACTTTCACGCAAAATATAAACAAACATCAACCAACCCTCGGGTTATGAATAAGGAAAGATGATGCAAACAGCGATTTTTGCCGGCGGATGCTTTTGGTGTATCGAAGCGGTATATAACCAAATGCAAGGGGTGCAAAGTGCGGTTTCAGGCTATATCGGCGGACACCTCGCCGACCCAAGCTATCGTCAGGTTTGTGATAGCGACACCGGACACGCCGAAGCGGTAAAAATCGAGTTTGATCCACAGCAGATAAGCTACCAAACGCTGTTGGATATTTTCTTCGCAATTCACAATCCTACCGAGCTGAACCGTCAAGGTAACGATGTCGGCACGCAATATCGCAGCGAAATTTTTTATTTGAACGATCAGCAAAAACAGCTTGCCGAACAAACCATCATCGAGCTGCAACCGCACTTTAGCGCCCCAATTGTGACGAAAATCAGCCCTGTCACAACATTTTATCCGGCAGAAGCCTACCATCAAGGCTACTTCCTACAAAACCCCAACACCGGCTATTGCAGCATGGTGGTTGCGCCTAAATATTTAAAGGCTAAAGTCAAATTTGCTGAGTTATGGAAAATAGATTTGTAGCTGATGAGTATTTGTTATGCAGAAAAAATTGTGATGTGCAGAAAATTAACTTCTGCACTTTTATTAGCTTTTAACAACTGGTATTAGCTTTTAACAACTGGCGTGAAATCCGACCATTGCTCAATTCTGAAAGCTCGAATATCACGAACCGAATCAGGAAACCATTCCATCATTTTGAGTGCGCTCATTGCTTGAAATAAATTTGCCATATTTTCATCTGAATTGATATATAGACTTCCTTGAACCCGTTCAAATCCAAATTTTCTTAGGGTGCTACCAATATCAAAGTAAGCCTGAGCCACGCCTTTAGAATGGTTTTTTTCAGTATCTGCGACAACTAAATCAAATGAAATTGCATACATGAAACTATTTCGCCTCAGGATCTTCCAATAATTTGGATAATTTATAAATCTCTTGCTCACCACTTTCGATCAGCGTGATATTAACTAAAATATCTCCGTCCGGTAATACTTGGGCTTGCTCACCAACCTGATATGGAATGCCATAAACACCAAAGGTTTTAATCGCACCAACTGGGATTTGTGCTGTATTTTCCATTACCCTCTCCTTTAGTCAAAACGACCTTAGATGAATTTTACAACGTTATTGGTCGATGTAAAGTCTACAATTTAAATATAAACTGACGGAAGTATAAAAAACCTGCTGTTATTCGCAGCAGGTTTGAAGCTAGTGTCTTTTATTATTTCACTTAGTATATTAAGCCATTACCAATATTTCGCAATTTCCGCTCTAATCGCTTCTGCTGTGGCTTTGCCTTTTTCACCAACTAAAGCACGGCCAGCGATGAAGGCTTTTGCGTTGCGAATGCCGGCAAACAGGTGGATATCTTCCGGCACAATGCCACCGGTGATCGAAAGCTCCAGCCCCAAATCAGACAGTTGTTGCATTTTCACCAGATCTTCCTCAGTCCAGCCCACGCCAGCCAGTTCTGCATCACGCGAGCGGTGATAAATCGCTTGGCGAATGCCGAGATCAACCCATTTTTGTGCATCTTGCAGCGTCCAGTTGCCGTATAATTCGATTTGAATTTCACGCTTGAATTCGTCAGCCACTTTCTTGCAAGCACCAATGGTGGCAATATGGGCGGCAGCGGAGACGGTGATCCAGTCAGCGCCGGCTTCAAATGCCATTCTGGCTAGAATCGCCCCCCCATCGGTGGTTTTCATATCACATACCAAAATATGTTTCGGGTGATTTTTTCTTAAGGTGCTGACCGCACTCATGCCTTCGGCAAACGCTAAAATCGTGCCGACTTCAATAATATCTACATAGCCCGCTACATTATCAGCGGTTTCAACTGCGGTTGTTAAATCCAAAGAATCCAATGCAATTTGCAATAAAGGTTTGGTTGTCATAATTTCTCCTGTTTACTTTACATTTATTTATTCAACGCTTGATCAATAACTTGATAGATCTCTTCTTTTGTCTGGCAGGCTTTAATTTTCTCCAAATCCACACCACTTTCGCTCTCTTCATCTTCCAGTATTTGGGTAATCTCCATTAATCCCTGCATATGCTGATTCGAATCGCTGCCTGCCAAAGTAATCAACACATCGACCGGTGTTTCTTCACCCTCGAAAGTGACCGGGGTGCTGAGTGTCACCAGTGCAAAGGCGGTTTTATTCACACCATCTTCCGGTCTGGCATGTGGCATTGCCAAGCCCGGCGCTAAAATAATATAAGGGCCTAATTTTTTGATACTGTCCACAATAGCATTATGATACCGCACTTCGACTGCGCCGGACTTCACCAGCATATCAGTACCGATTTTAATCGCTGCCTGCCAATCTGTCGCCTGCTGATTCAACTTAATTGAATCATTATCGATGAGTGATTGTTTTAAGTTCATAGCCTTCCTCTATCTTCCTTTTGTAAAATCAGGCATGACGAATTCGTCATGCCGATAGCCAGTTTATTTTGTTTTAAAATTCTGTTCAATGATAGCAATCAATTCTTCACCAAAAGAGTTTGGATTCAACATATTTTGCACGCCCAGAATATATTTTCCGTTAGGGACTTGCATCTCACCTGCCAGATGTTTGGAAGAGACGATGATATCAGTGCTGTCAATTTTCGATTTATAATCAGAAATTGCGCAAGAATCCATGCTGTTCGGAATCCCTTTTTTGTCTAAGTAAGCGCCGATTTTCATTTTCATCATCATGGACGATCCCTGTCCGTTTCCACAAACCGCCAATACTCTGACCGGTTTGATACTTCCTAGTTCGTTGCTGCTATTATTGCTATTGTTACTGTTGTTGTCATCACTGCCTGAGTCATCGATACCATAACCGTCCATTTGATCCAAGGTTTTGCCTGCGGCAAGTGCTGCGGCTTCATCAGCACGCAATTTTTTAGAGGCGTATGCCATATACACAAAAGAAACCCCTAAAATCGCAAAGAAGAAGAATGGAATACTGTTGATACCTTGCAAAATTGGTGGGAATACCAGCGCCCAGTCTGCCATGCCCATCCAGCCGTTGAAAGCCGTGCCATTGTCAGCGAAAATTTGAATCGCCCAAGCAGAACCCAGCACTTCAATAATCCCCATTACAAAACAGATTTTCATCACCGATTTCCAACCACCAAAATGGTTAGCAAATACGCCGATGGTGGCATTGGAGAAGAACATTGGGATAAACCCAGGAATGATCATAATCGGCGAGCTGAACAGCAGCAACCCAATCACTGCCACAAATTGTCCGATTGCACCCCACATAAAGCCGAACACCATCGCATTTGGCGAATACGCATAAATCGCAGCACAGTCAATCGCCAACACTGCATTGGGAATAATACGCTCGGAAACCCCTTTAAACGCTTCCGACAACTCTGCCACAAACATCCGCACCCCGGCGACAATCACTTGAATCGCCACCGCAAATTTCAACCCGGTTTCAAGAATATAGATAGTCCAATGCGTTTTGCCTGCCATCTCCTGTAAATTAGTCAATCCGAACGAAAGCAAAATGATACCGAAGAATACCGTCATCACAATCGCAGTAGCAGAAATGCTATCGTGGAAAATATGCAGCCATTTTGGCAATTTTAAATGATCGACCGAATCGTTTTTATCACCCAATTTCGGTGCAATTTTAGTCGCAATCCAAGAGGCAAACTGCTGTTGGTGACCGATGGAAAATCCAGCCCCGCCAGTGACCGCTTGAGTTGCTTTATACATAATGTTGGAAGAAATCGACCAGTACAGCGCCATCAGAATCGAAGTATAGATGATGGTTTCCCACATTGATGCGCCCAACACCATATAGAATACCGCAACCAAACCCGCTTGTTGGAACATAATATGCCCGGTCAGCATGATGGTGCGAATACCGGTAAAGCGACGGAACACGACCAACAGAATATTCAGTGCCAACGCCATCAACACCGCATAACCAACCCAAGAGTAGTTATCCCCCATGGTTTCCATCGTTGCCATCATACTGGTGTAGGGATCAATCACCGAACCGGTCAAATGGTGATACTCTGATAATTTTTCAATCACGGGTTTGAATCCACTTACCAGTGTAGAAGCCCCCACTTGCACCAACATAAAACCGACAATCGTCTTAATTGTACCTTTTAAAACGGTGGTTGTGTCTTTGCGCAGAAGAATATAGCCAATACACGTAACTAAACCCAGCAATAAAGGGGCTTTTGTCATAACTTGGCTATAGAAAATATAAAATATATTATATAGTGTTTCCATAATTCGACTCCATCGATTCCATAATGATCGGGGTTGATTGATTACATCTGATGACTTTCCTTGGTTTGTCAGGGCATTTGATTGTACAACCTCATCTCCCCTGATTCGACAATCATAATAAGTCATCATTCATGAAGAAATAAAGATTAATTTTGATTTTTTGTGATCCAAATCGCTTATTTTAATAATTTTATAACATTAAAAATATCTAAACAAAAATCAAAAATTTACTTTATTATTATTTATCATAGTGTTAATTGAAATAAAGCAATCAATGATTACTTTTGACAAATAATCATTGATAATCATAGAAATGATTGGTATAGTTAATTTCAATCACATTATGCTCATATGTGAGGTTAATATGACGGAACTAAAAAGACAAAATGCAATTTTAGAGCTGTTGCATCGGCAAGGTTCGTTAACGATCAATGAAATCGTCAATGGTTTCTCGGTGTCTCCGGCAACGGCACGCCGCGATATTACCAAGTTGGATACGCAAGGAAAGCTGAAAAAAGTCCGTAATGGTGCTTATGTTGCAGAGGAAAGTAACAAAAGCACTACTTGGTCGCCGATGAATATTCATCAAACCTCTAACTATGACGAAAAAAGCAAAATTGCTAAAAAAGCCGCTGAATTGTGTAAAAACGGCGAGAGTATTGTGATTAACTGCGGTTCCACCGCGTTTTTACTGGGACAAGAGATCAATGGAAAACCGGTACAGGTCATTACCAACTACTTTCCATTGCTGAACTACCTGATTGAACAGAACCACGATAATTTAGTGGTCTTGGGCGGACAGTTTTATAAAGAAAAAAATCTTTTTCTAAGCACCGACCAAACCAGTGATGCGTTTTATGCCGGGCACTACATGTTTACCAGCGGCAGTGGCTTAAGTGAAGAGGGGTTGTTCAAAGTGGATCTGTTGTCCGCTATGGTTGAACAAAAAATGGTAAAACACGTCAACAAGCTGGTCGCGTTAGTTGATAGCTCGAAAGTCGGCGGACGAATCGGTACCATTTTTGCAACCGCAGAACAGTTGGATATCGTTATTACAGGAAAGGACGCCAATCCGAAAGTAGTCGCCGCCTTGAAAGAAAAAGGTGTAGACGTGATTTTAGTCTAAAAGTGCGGTTAGCTCTCTTGCAATAACGTTGTGATCAATCAAATTTGTTAACCAAAATAAAGGTAAATATTATGAGTAAAGTTGATGAAATTACACGTGAATCTTGGATTTTAAGCACCTTTCCGGAGTGGGGAACTTGGCTTAATGAGCAGATTGAGCAAGAGCAAGTGCAAGCTGGCACAGTATCAATGTGGTGGTTAGGCTGCACCGGAATTTGGTTTAAAACCGCCGGCAATACCAATATTTCGGTGGATTTCTGGTGTGGAACCGGAAAACGCAGCGGTAAAAATCCATTGATGAACAAACAACACCAAATGATGCGGATGGGTGGTGTACGTAACTTGCAGCCAAACTTGAGAACCTCCGTGTTTGTGCTGGATCCTTTTGCGATTAAACAAATTGATGCTGTGATGGCAACCCACGATCACGCTGACCACATCGACCCGAATGTTGCCGCCGCCGTTCTACAAAACTGTGACGAGAAAGTTAAATTTATCGGTCCGAAAGCCTGTGTTGAGTTGTGGCAAAAGTGGGGCGTGCCGGCAGATCGTTGCATTACTGCTAAAGTCGGCGATGAAATCGAAGTTGGCGATGTCAAAATCAAAGTGTTGGACGCTTTTGACCGCACCGCACTTGTCACCTTACCGGCAGGCGAATCCTCGACTGATAAAGCGATTTTAGATGGTATGGACGATAGAGCCGTCAACTACCTATTCCAAACCAGTGGCGGAAATATCTACCATTCCGGTGACTCACACTACTCCAACTACTACGCCAAACACGGTAACGAGCATAAAATTGATGTTGCCTTTATGTCATACGGTGAAAACCCACGTGGCGTGACCGACAAAATGACCTCTTCCGATATTTTACGCGCTGCCGAGTGTTTGAATACCCAAGTCGTGGTGCCGATTCACCATGATATCTGGTCAAATTTCCAAAGTGATCCGCGTGAAATCGAAGTATTGTGGAATATGAAGAAAGAGCGGTTAGGCTATCAATTCCACCCGTTCTTCTGGCAAGTCGGTGGCAAATACACCTTCCCGACCGACAAAGATAAAATCTATTTCCAACACTATCGTGGCTTTGAAGACATCTTTATCGATGAACCGGAATTACCGTACAAATCGTTCCTGTAATTGAAAGGAATCTTACAAGGGTTGTGGCGACACAGCCCTTTTTAGTGCTGAGTGCTTTTAGTTCTGAGTAATATGAAAAAATCTGGGGCGATATAATCGCCCCTTCTATATCAGCTCACAAAAATACTTAACTTACTGTCCGTAATACGCATTTTTGCCATGCTTACGCAGGTAATGTTTGTCTAATAAGGTTTGCTGCATTGCGCCGATGGTCGGATTCAATTGGCAGGCAAACAGATTCATGTAAGCGATCTCTTCCAATACCACCGCATTGTGCACCGCATTGTGCGGATCGCTGCCCCAGGCAAAAGGCCCGTGCGAATTGACCAATACTGCCGGCACATCTTGCGGCTGAATTTGGCGTGTGGCGAAAGTTTCGACGATCACTTTGCCGGTTTCCAGCTCATATTCCCCTTGGATCTCTGCATCGGTCATCAAACGAGTGCAGGGAATCGTGCCGTAGAAGTAGTCTGCATGGGTAGTACCCAGTGCGGTCAAATCTCTCCCGGCTTGCGCCCAAGTGGTAGCATGACGCGAATGAGTGTGCACAATACCACCAATTTGTGGAAATTGACGATATAACTCCAGATGGGTCGGGGTATCGGAAGAGGGTTTTTTGCTACCTTCTACCACTGCACCGCTATAAAGATCGACCACCACCATGTCCTCAGCTTGCATCACATCATATTCCACGCCGGACGGTTTAATCACCACCAAGCCCTGTTCACGGTCAATGCCGCTGACATTGCCCCAAGTAAAGGTCACCAAACCATATTTAGGCAACGCTAAATTGGCTTCAAACACCTCTTGTTTTAACGCTTCTAACATACAAACTCCCCTTCTTTCATTTTTTGTTCAATCCAACGGCGAGCGTTGATAATTTCTGCAATCGGTTCTTCGGATTTTTCAGTCCACATTTCAATCAAAAATGCACCACGATAATTCAGTTTTTGCAAGGTTCTGAATACATTGACAAAATCGACACAGCCTTCGCCAAACGGCACATCTCGGAACTGCCCTTTGCACGTTTCTGTCACCGCATAGGTATCTTTCAAGTGAATCGCTGCAATCCGATCGATGCCTAATTCCAATTCTTTGCTGACATCATTGCCCCAAGCCGATAAGTTGCCGACATCGGGGTAAACCGTAAACCACGGCGAAGCCAACAGCTTATCCCACTGCTTCCATTTGGTGATCGAGTTCATAAATTCAGTATCCATAATCTCGACCGCCAACATGACTTGCGATGCCGCCGCTTTCTCCACCGCCCACTGCATACCGTCGATAAAACCTTGCAGCGTGCTGTCGTCTTGCTGTTCATAATAAACATCATAACCCGCCAATTGAATGGTGCGAATGCCGATATCACTGGCAAGTTGAATGGCTTTTTCCATAATTACATAAGCTTCTGACCGCACTTTTTGGTCATGACTGCCGAAGGGAAAACGACGATGACCGGACAAGCACATTGACGGAATGGTAATGCCGGTTTCCAACACTGCTTTAACGATTTCCAAACGCTGCGCTTTGCTCCAATCCAAACGAGCCAAACGTTCGTCGGTTTCATCGATTGATATTTCGACAAAATCAAAACCACAGGCTTTGGCAATGGATAAGCGATCCTGCCAGCTTAGCTGTTTTGGCAACGCTTTTTCATAGATGCCTAATTTATGTTTTCTCATTGACTACCTCTTTGCCTTTTTAAATCAGAATAAATCACAACATATCACATTTAATCATTACAATGATTATTAAAATGCGTCAAACTTTCAAGCAATAATTTGTATTTTTTGTATTTATTTTGATATTTGTCATACACGGTCGGATCCGGCGTAATATGCTTCATCTGCGCAGCAATGATTTGCTGTGCTTGCTTACTGTCGCTAAACACTTGGTTGCCGACCATTGCCATCAATGCCGCCCCCAAACAACCGCTCTCTTCCAGTTGCGGAATCTCCAACGGCAAACCGGTCAGATCTGCCAGCATCTGCATCCAAACCTCCGAGCGTGACGGCCCACCGGTCACTCGTAGTACTTTGGTATTCGGAAAACGTTGACGCATTCTTTCCAAATGGTACATCAGGCTGAAAATCACGCCCTCATAGATTGCTTGCCATAGGTGTGCTTGAGTATGTATGGATTGCAACCCGTAAAAACCGGCTTGCATCCCAAGTCCGGCATTGGAGCCATATAGAAACGGCATAAACAGCACACTGCTGTCGGCTTTTGGCAGTTCTGCCACCGCACGGTTGATTTCCGCATAATCATCCACTTTCCATTGCCGAGTAAACCACTCTAAATTGGCGGCTGAGGTCGGGCTGGCTTCGTGCACAATAAATTCGCCCTGCTGGGCGTAGCGTCCGTAAACAAACGGCAGGTTCTGGCTATCGTCAATATGAGAAGTGATGCCACTGACCACCGACCAGGTGCCAAGTACCGTATTGAGCTTGGTTTCATCGTCCAAACCGGCACAAAGTGCGGTCGAAACCACATCAAACAATCCGCCGACTACCGCAGTACCGACTTTTAAGCCGGTTTGCCGCGCTGCCTCTTCATGGATATACCCGGCAATTTGCGGCGAACCGATAATCGGTGGCAGTGCCGGCATAATCTCTTCAATATCCAGCAGTTTAGCCAGTTCTGCATCGTATTCGCCGCTCTGCATATTGTATAAATTCGATTCCGAGATATTGGTCTCTTCGCACGCAATTTCACCGGTTAAACAGAAACGCAAATAATCATGCGGCATCAACACGCTGCCGATTTGCGCATAGCGTGCCGGTTCATGCTGTTTTAACCAACGCAAAATCGACACCGGATGCCCGGTCCATAATGTTTGACGGGTAATCGGGTATAATTTTTGCGGCATTTGTTCGGCTTGCCACTGTTTGACTATCGCCAATGCCCGTTGATCTGCTGAAATCACGCCGTAACCTAACGGGGCTTGGTTTTTATCCAATAAATACAGTCCCTTGCCTTGCGCTGAGATTCCAACACCTTTGATATTTTCCACCGCCACACCTGACGAGCGAATTGCGCCGGCAATCACCGCAGCACAAGCTTGCCATAATTCACCCATATCACGCTCAGCCCAACCGGGCTTGGCACTGATAATCGCCAGATTTTGACGATAACTGCCACACTCTTTGCCGTTGCTGTCATAAATCCCGGCTTTAATGAAAGTGCCACCGCAATCTACGCCTAACCAAAAATCCATATAGACTCCTATACCTGATTGAATATCGTTGACTATGGCAAGAATGACTGCTGTCAATCAGTCTTGCCATAGCAACTCACCTTATTGAAACGATGTGAGCGCTTAAAAGTGCGGTTCTGAAACTTGAGAAAGCGGATCACCGGTTTGGTCATCCGCTTTGGGTTATTATTGTTGATTTATTGCGCTAAGGCATCCACTTGTTTAATTAAAGTATCGCCATTACGCTCGATGAAATATTGACGAACCGGTTGTTCTACAATATCACGGAACGGCTTAGTATCCACTTTTTCCACCACTTCGATACCGGCTTTTCTGAATTTATCCAAAATATCCAGCTCGTTTTTGGCATTCAGTTCACGCTGATAAGCACCGGCTTCTTTTGCCGCATCCAAAATCGCCTGCTGTACTTCCGGTGCGAAGCTGTCAAATTTTTGTTTGTTCATCACCACCAACAGCGGAGTGTAACCATGGTTAGTCAAACTCAAATATTTTTGTACTTCATACAGCTTGGTCGACCAAACGATGCCGATTGGGTGCTCTTGAGCGTCAACGGCGCGGGTTTCAAGTGCGGTATATAATTCTGACAACGGCATCGGCACCGGATTAGCACCCAGCAATTTGAACGCCTCAACATACATTGGGTTTTGGTTGGTACGAATTTTTAAGCCTTTAACATCATCAGGGGTGTTGATCGGATGTTTAGAGTTGGTGATAGAACGGAAACCCACTTCCCAGAAGCCTAGCCCTTTCAAACCTTTATCTTCCAATTCCTTCAGCAGCCCTTGTCCGATTTCGCCGTCCAACACCCGATAAGCATGTGCTTTATCTTTAAAAATAAACGGAATATCGATCACATTCAAATTAGAAACCAAACCACTGAAATTTGGTGAACCGGACATTTCAATATCAATAGTACCGCCACGCACGGCGCTGATCATGGTTTGTGCATTACCCAGTGTGCTGTCTGGAAACAGCGATAACTTCAATTCACCTTTGGTTTTCTCTTTTAATAATTCGTCAAATTTTTTGGCAGCAATATGTTGAGTATCACTGCGTGGCGCTTCATAACCAAAACGTAACGTCGTTGCAGCTTGAGCGCTAACCGTTGCGGCAGCCAGCGTTAATCCGGTTAAAAGTGCGGTAAGTTTTTTCATAACATTCTCCTATTAGAGGTTGAAGTAAAACGTTTAAATTAAGGTTGTAGCCAGCTGAGTGGCGTTAAAATCAACGATGGAAACAAAACAAAAGCAAACAGCAGTCCCAATAGCATGAGCATATAAGGAAAAATCCCTTTTGCTGCCTGATCAAACTGCAATTTCGCCACGCCGGTGATCACGTTCAAGACATTGCCGATCGGTGGTGTAATCAAGCCAATTGATGTATTCAAGATAAACAGCACCCCGAAATAGACCGGATCAATTCCGGCTTCCTCCACCAGCGGCATCAGCACCGGGGTTAAAATCAGTACGGTCGGGGTCAAATCCATCACCATCCCGATAATAAAAACGGCGATCATAATGACAATTAGCAGCAAGGTTGGTGAGTCAATCAAGGGTTCCAACAGCTCGGTGATCATTTGCGGCAGTTCGGCAACGGTGATCAACCAACCGGAAACCTGAGCGGCCGCAACCAGCAGCATCACCACGGCAGTGGTTTTGCCTGCCGCCAGCAATACGCCGTACAGCTGTGTGATTTTTAACTCACGATATACAAACATGGAAACAATCAAGGCGTAAAATGCAGCTACCGCACCGGCTTCGGTCGGGGTGAAAATGCCCAAGCGGAAACCACCGATAATAATCACCGGTAACAACAATGCCCAAATACTGTTTTTAAACGAAATGCACAGCTCTTGTTTAGTGGCTTTCGAGAACGTCATCAAATTCAGGCGTTTGGATTGCCATGCCCACAATGCCGCCAAACAGCAACCCATCATGATGCCGGGGAAGATCCCTGCCATAAACAGTTTGGTGATCGATACACCACTGGCAACTCCGAAGATGATAAACGGAATCGAAGGCGGAATAATCGGTGCAATAATTCCTGCGGCACCGATCAAGCCGGCAGAACGTTCGACCGGATAGCCGGTGGTTTTCATCATTGGAATCAACATTGCTGCAACTGCCGCCGTATCCGCCACCGCTGAACCGGACAGACTCGCCATAATCATTGCGGCAATAATTGCCACAAAGCCCAAACCACCGCGTTTATGCCCAACTAATTTCATCGGTAAATCAATAATCCGTTTTGATAAGCCGCCTTCATTCATCAACTCTCCGGCAAGGATAAAAAACGGAATCGCCAACAGTGAAAAACTGTCTGCGCCACTGACCAAATTTTGTGCCAAGATTTGTGGATCAAACAGATCCAGATGCAGCATCAAGGCAACGCCACAGACGATCAAAGAAAAGGCAACCGGAATCCCTAACGCAATCGAACCCAGCAACACGCCGAGGAAAATAATAATTGTCATGCTAATTCTCCTTTGGCTAATTGGATCGCATTGGAAACCAAGCGAATCAGTAACAATAGACCAATTAAGCCGCTCATAATCACACCCGCCAGAAAATTAACCCCGGTAGGGATTTCCGAGATCGGCGCATAATTGCTCATATTCAGTTGCATTTGGGCATAGCTGCCGACAAAAATCAGGTAGCAGCAGTACAACATCACCCCATCGGTCAGGACGGTAAGCAGTTTACGTTTAAAAGGCGACAGTTTATCGATCAATACCGACACACTGACATGCCCATTCTCTTTAAAAACTAACACCGCCCCCAAAAAAGTGACCCAAACAAACGCATAGCGGGATAACTCTTCGGCAACAGTAATACTGGTATGGAAGCTGTAACGTAGCACCACATTGGTAAACACCATGATCGCCATTGCTGACAGCAGTAACACCACGATGGTTTCCAAGATTTTGCTGGTATAGAAAATGACGTTATTCATTTGAACTCCTGACAAACTGATTAAAGTTCACTGACGGCAATTTTGACGACAACCTTACGAATTTTCGCCATTTCGCCATCGAAGCATGCCGGACGGTGGATATCACTGGGGAAAAATACTGCAAAATTACCGGGGCGCATCACCAGTTCCGATTCAGCGTCAACATCTTGATAAAATAAAATATCACGTTCAGTATCGTAAGGTTTTGCCACCGTATTGCCGCCACGATCCACCGCAACACCAATCCGCTCTTGTCCGCTGTGCAGATATTGCACGTCGAGATAGCGACGATGAACTTCCGGCAAAATGTGTGTTTTCGGCTGCGTTTCCAAATCCAACACCTGGGCATAAATCAGCTCGCCCTTGATCGGATAGCGCCCTGCTGCCAATTGGTCGAAATCGGTATGCTTCAGAAAATCCAGTGCAGCAACCACCGCACCGGGATAGAGATGTTCCTCTACTTGTGAAATATGACCAAAAAACATAATGTATTCCTTAAGATTATCTTGTTCGGATTAGAGTGATTTCAATTTTGCCCAGACAGTATCATCGACCGGAATGCCATTGGCGCGGTTGTCTGCCAAAATGGTGGTAAATTCATGCCCCGGCAACCGCACTTCAATATTGGGATCGGCACGTTCTGCGGTTTTCACATAATCCATAATCCGTTGCAGCTTTTCGTCTTTGGTTTTACCATCAATCAAACGATCAACTTCGATGGCAATAAACACTTGTGAAACGCAATATTCGTCATCTTTCTCTTCGGTCACTTCCGCTACGGACAAGCCGTTGGAAAGCAAGGTTGCGATCATATCCAACACAATCGACAGTCCTGAACCTTTCCAATAGCCCATCGGCAATAGACGGCGATTTTTTTCGACCGTGCCCGGATCTTTGGTCAAATTGCCGTCATCATCAAATCCCGCATCGACAAAGGTTTGACGGCCGGCAAGACGATTGACTTCCAACATGCCGTAGGAATACATCGAGCAGGACATATCCACCATCGTAATCGGATTGCTTGGAATCGCAATAATCAACGGATTGGTACCAATACGACACTCTTTAGCGCCCCACGGCGGCATTACCGCAATCGAGTTGGTCCAGCAAATGCCGATGTAGCCATTTTCTGCCGCCTGCCAGCCATAACCGCCGCCACGCATCCAGTGGTTGGCATTTTTCAGCGCTACCACCCCGATTCCATGTTGATCAGCCAATGCCATTGCGCGATCCATCATCTCTTTTGCGGTTAAATTGCCGATTGCCTGATGGGCATCCCACTGCTCGATTGCGCCAAGAGAAAGCACTTTTGTCGGCTTAGCTGTCGGATCAATATCGCCTTTTTCCAACTGTTGGATAAAACGTGGGAAACGGTTGACACCATGGGAGTAAACGCCGGATTCGGTGGTGTCGGCAAACATGGTTGCACAGGCTTCCGCCGTGCCTTCTTCGACATCACGCGCCAATAAAACCCGTTTGAATTCTTGTTTTAATTCGCTGTAACTGACTTGCATAATAACCTCTACTGTTGCTTGAAAATTTCATATAGTGAAATGATATTTCATATATTGTATGAATTTTAATAATTAAGCAAATTTAATTTCAAATTAAAATAACTATAAATCAAATACTTATAAAATTTTATTGATATTGTGATCCTTATCGCATTTTTAGATTGACCTTTTCGATAAGAAAGAGGAATAATAGAGCTTGTCAATTATGAGAGCAGAAATATGTCAGATCACATTGAATCAGAAGGCAAAAAATCGGTTAATAATCAAAGTTTAGTTCGTGGCTTAACCCTGCTTGAAATTTTGAGTAACTTTCCTAATGGCTGTCCTTTAGCAAAATTGAGCGAGCTGTCTGGCCTGAATAAAAGCACTACCCACCGTATGCTGCAAAGCCTGCAATCTTGTGGTTTTGTCAAACCGACCAACACCATGGGGACTTATCGGCTGACCAGCAAATGCTTATCCATCGGGCAAAAAACCCTCTCCTCATTAAATATCATCAATATTGCTTCGCCGCTGTTGGAAGAACTGAACCTTGAAACTGGTGAAACCGTCAATTTCTCATTGCGGGAAAACGGACACGCCATCATGATCTACAAGCTGGAGCCGACCATGGGCATGATGCGAACCCGTTCCTACATCGGGCAACATCTGCAACTCTACTGTTCGGCAATGGGCAAAATTTTTATGGCGTACGACCAGCGTGATTACCTGCCACTGTATTGGGAAAAAAACAAAAGCAACATTAAAAAACTCACCTGTAACACTATTACCAAACTGGATGATATGAAAAATGAGTTGGCAACCATTCGTGATTTGGGTTTTGCGATGGATGCCGAAGAGAATGAAATTGGTGTCAGTTGTATTGCCTGCCCGATTTTCGATATTAACGGTAAAGTGGTTTACTCGGTGTCAATCTCGCTGTCGACCGCACGCCTCAACCAAATCGGCAAAACCGCACTTTTGCAACGCCTGAAAAAAACCGCCAATGCTATTTCCAACGAATTAGGCTCAACCAACAGTATTTAAATCAATCACAAACATCCCCTATTCATTGTGTGGCATCAGCGCCACACAATCAAAAATAACACTCAATTCTGCCTCCTATCTTTCATAAATTTAGTAGGGTCTGTTGATCTTTGTTTTTTGCTGTTAACCGTTTTTTAACGAATAAATTTTGATGTTGCTCACAAAATAACAATCTCACAATTTCAAATAACAAAATATTATTTCATAATTTGAAAAGAAGCCTCTCAAAGTCAACCCAGTGGGCAGCACTCAAGCGTGCTGTTTTTCCTCCAAACCAAGGAAACACTATGCACAATAATCACGCTGAACTCCCGCGCCTCAGTATGCAGCATATCGTGAAGCGCTTTGGCAACAATATTGCTGTCAATGATGTGAGTCTCAATATTTATCCCGGTGAAATCGTTGCCTTGCTAGGCGAAAACGGGGCGGGAAAATCCACACTGATCAAAATTCTGGCGGGCATTTACCCAAATGACGGTGGACAAATTTTGTTTGAAAACCAAGCTATTGACTCTGCGCTGTCACTAAAAACCGATAATCTGCAACCAATCTCCTTTATCCATCAGGATCTCGGCTTAATTGAATGGATGACCGTCGCTGAAAATATGGCGTTTGTGATGGGATTTCCAAAACGTTTCAGGCTGATCAACTGGCAAAAAGTGCGGTCTCAGGCAGAAAAAGCCCTAGCAGCAGTGGGCATTAATCTGGATCCCGACACTCGTGTTTTTGATCTGTCACGTACCGAAAAAGCCTTGCTTGCCATCGCTCGAGCGATTGCGGTGAATGCTAAAATTTTGATTTTGGACGAACCGACCGCCTCACTGCCCGCCAGCGACGTTAAACATCTTTTCACTGTGCTGCGCACCTTAAAACAGCAAGGGGTCGGCATGATCTATGTGACTCACCGACTGGACGAAGTGATTGAAATTGCTGACCGTATCTATGTGATGCGTGACGGTTTTCCGGTTGCAGAAGGGAAAACCAGCGACTATTCGGTGAAAGATCTGGTCGAGGTGATCGTCGGCGAACAGACCCGAGATCACCAGCGCCGTCCTCTACCGCAAGACACGCCACCGGTCATCACCCTTTCTGACGTCACCATCGGCGACACCGGCCCGGTGTCATTCTCACTACACCGTGGTGAGATGATCGCTCTCGCCGGACTGCGTGGTGCCGGGCAAGAAGAAGTAGGTCGCTTGTTGTTCGGCTTACGCCGAGCGGATCAAGGCAGCATTACCTTATTGGAACAGGATTACCGCCCGACTTCACCACAAGAGGCGATTCAAAAAGGAATCTCGCTGGTTGCCGGAGATCGCGCCAACGAAAGTTTGGTGATGTCGATGACCACCACCGAAAACCTATTCCTCAACCCTATCATTAAACAGAAAACCGCACTTCGATGGTATGATCGGGCACAGGAACTGAAAGAGAGCTGGTTTAAATTCCAACAATTTGATATTCGCCCTAAAAATATGTTTATCGAGGTCAGCGCCTTATCCGGTGGCAACCAGCAAAAGATCGTCATGGCACGCTGGCTACACCTCGATACCCCGGTGCTAATCCTGGAAGATCCCACTGCCGGGGTCGATGTCGGTGCCAGAGCGGAAATTTATGATGTGTTAAATAAAGCCCTGGCCAACGGCATGGCGATTATCGTGATCTCAACCGATTTTGAAGAGATCGCCCACCTTTGCAACCGTGCACTGGTATTCAACCGTGGTAGTGTGGTCGGCGAACTGTTTAATCAAGAGATCACCTTTGCGCGACTACTACAACTGGCTTCTGCCGCAACACCCCATCACACCTCACCCGTAACGCATTCAGCGATATAAGGATTGTTATTATGGCTCAAACTTCTGTCAAATCTACCGCACTTGAACAAGCCGTATCCCTGCGTCGGGACGGTTTTATGCCTTGGTTGTCGCAACAATCAACCCGTTATGGGCTGCTCTGGCTGTGTGTGATACTGGTATTGGTGTTTTCACTGACCACACCAACCTTTGCCTCGATGCTGACCTTGAATGCGATTTTGGAAACCAAATCCAAAATTGCGTTGCTGGCACTGGCGGCCACCACCACGATGATTGTCGGTAAAATTGATCTCAACGTCGGCTTTGGCATCGTGTTATGGCATATTTTAGCCATCAGCTTGCAGATTCAATTTGGTTTTTCGTGGCAAATGGCGGTGATCACCGTATTGGTTATTGCGGCACTATACGGATTATTAAACGGCATTTTAGTCGCCCTGGCGGACATTGACAGTTTTGTTGCCACACTCGGCTCCGGCACTGTTTTGTACGCGATTGCATTATGGCACTCCGGTGGGCGACAAATTGTCGGTGATCTGCCAGATGCGTTCTATGATCTCAACAGCACTGCGCTTTTCGGCATTCCGATCTCGGCTTTTTATGTGCTGATTGTTGCGATTATTTTGTGGATTATCACTGAACATACCCCGATTGGTCGCTGTATGTATGCAGTCGGTGGCAATCCGGCAGCCGCACGCCTGAACGGCATCTCAATCAAAAAATATACCATTGTCTCCTTTATCGCCTCCAGCACTTTGACCGGCTTCACCGGTGTGTTGATCGCCGCACAGCAAGGCGTAGGACAAGCCAGTGTCGGCATGGACTACTTATTACCGGCATTAGTCGGCGCATTTTTAGGCAGCACTACGATTCGACCAGGCAGAGTCAACGTCTGGGGAACGGTGGTCGGTATCGCCATTTTAGCCATCGGTATTTCCGGCATTCAACAATTTGGCGGTGCTTTCTGGGTCGAACCGTTATTTAACGGCACCACCCTATTGCTGTCGATTACCATCGCCGGATATGCTCAACGCAAACGTTTGTCAAACCAAAAATTGGTTCAGAAAAAAGAACCGATTACCCCTGAAACACAACCTCAATAATAAGGATAAGCTCATGAAACGCATCGCTAAAAAATCCCTTATCGCTACCGCACTTTTCGGCGTGGTCTTCAGCTTCAGCCAAACGGCTTTTGCCGAAGATGCCTTTGTTGCCCAAGCGAAACAAACCGTTGCTGCCGCCACTGCACCACAAACGGTTTGGGACGGCCCAACCAGTGGTCCGCAGCTACAAAAAGATAAGTCTGTCATTTTTATTGCTTCCGACATGAAAAACGGCGGCGTGTTGGGTGTCTTGGACGGTATGAAACAAGCAGCAGCCGTGGCGGGTTGGAAACTGGATGTGCTGGACGGTGCCGGTTCGGTCAGCAATCAATTGGCATCGCTCAATCAAGCGATCGCCAAAAAACCGGATGCCATCGTCATAGGCGGTTGGAACCCGAATGTGGCACGCAACCCGTTGAAAAAAGCCCATGAACAAAACATTACCCTGATTGCTTGGCACGCATCACCACAACCGGGCCCGATTGATCAATACAATGTCTTCTATAACGTGACTTCTGACTCCGACCAAATTGCTAAATTATCAGCGCTACTCGCCGTCGCCAAATCCGAAGGCAAAGCCCAAGTGGTGATTTTAACCGATTCGCTGTATGAAATCGCATTGCGCAAAGCCAACGTGATGAAAGAGACGATTGAGCAATGCAGTGGCTGTAAAGTGCTCGAATTCGTCGATACGCCACTGGCGGACACCTCCAGCAGAATGCCGGGTTTGACCTTCAGCACCTTGCAGAAATATCAGGATAATTTCCAATACACCCTCGCCATTAACGATCTCTATTTTGATTTTATGGCGCCGTCACTGCGCAGCGCCGGCATCAAGGGCGATGCCGCACCTTATAACATCTCGGCAGGCGATGGCTCCGTCACCGCTTATCAACGCATTCGCGCAGGTGAGCACCAAGTGGCAACCGTGCCAGAACCGCTAAATTTGCACGGCTGGCAATTGGTTGATGAACTAAACCGCGCATTTTCCGGTGAAAAACCGTCCGGTTATGTCACCCCGGTACATTTGGTCACCAAAGAAAATATTGCCTATGATGGTGGCGACAAAAATAACTATGACCCACAAAACGGTTATCAAAATGCCTATCGTAATATCTGGGGCGTGAAATAATCTGTTCAATAATCAACGGGATATCGACGGATATCCCGTAAACCTTATCGGTCATAATCACTCATGGATATCAATCATGACTATTAATATTTATGATTCAGCCTACGCTTATCTATTTGATCAAAATACTTCAGTGGAATGCCTGTTCACAGATGCCGTTTGGGCAGAAGGGCCGGTCTGGCTGCCGGACGAAAGTGCGGTTATCTTCAGCGATGTAAAAGGCAATAAAATGTTTAAATGGCGCGAAAAAGGCACTGAGATTTTTCGCAGCCCTTCCGACTTTGCCAATGGCAATGCCCTTTGGACGGATGGCTCACTGTTAACCTGCCAACATGGCAGCCGTAGCCTCAGCCACACCGATAAACAAGGCAAGGTGTCGACTTTAGTTGATCATTACGACGGGCGCCGCTTCAACTCCCCTAACGATCTGGCGGTGAAATCCGACGGCACGGTGTGGTTTACCGATCCACCCTACGGCATTCTTAGCAACGACGAGGGCTATCAAGCCGCCAGTGAGATAATCGGCTGCTATATCTACTGCTACTGCCCACAACAAAACCAGACTAAACTGGCAACGTTTAATACCATGCGCCCCAATGGGCTATTTTTCTCCCCTGACGAAAAAACCTTATATGTAGCAGACATGTCCAGCGTAGAATTCAGCGACGGGTTACACCACTTGGTCGCCTTTGATGTCAACGGATGCCAACTGAGCAATCGCCGCACTATTTGCGAAATCAACCCTGGTATTCCGGACGGATTTTGTGTGGATCAGAATGGATTAATCTATTGCAGTTGCGCTGATGGCGTGCTGATCATTACGCCACAAGGAAAAACCATCGCAAAAATCACGTTGGGCAAAACCACGTCAAATTGCACCTTAGGCGGCAAGGCTCAAAATCAATTGTTTATCACCGCCAGCAACTGCCTGTTCCGAGTGCGATTAAACACCAAAGGCTTTCAATATAATGCTTTTGATTAGGCTAACTCGCTTCGATACACCATGTTACGGGTGTATCGAGTAGCAATTCTACCTATAACTTCAACACTTTAACATTGTGATAGCCCAATTGGTGTAAATACAACGCTTGCAATTTGCTCATCACCCCACGCTCGCAATACAGCAGATACTGTTTGTCGGTATCTAGCTTGGCAAATGCGGTTGCCAATTTATAAAACGGGATGGCTAACATGGTTTTACCACTCAGTAATAATGGCTTTTCCTCAACTTCATCAACACTGCGCACATCAACCACCACGTCGTTCTCGCCAACCACGGTGGTGGTTTCTACCTCGTGGGTAATGTCGGAAGTTTGCTCACCGATGTTACGAATATCCAAATATTGTGCACTGCCGACCGCACTTTCTAATATACTGAAATCAAAATGCGCCTCTTCCTGCTCAATCTTCGTTTTAATCGCTTTTACGGTCGGATTTTTTGAGATCACGCCACAAAATTCCGGCATCGATTTAGCAATATCATCAGTGCCGATTTGTTTTGCCAATTCAATAATTTGCTCTTTATCGTGAGTAATCAGCGGTCGTAACATCAACGCTTCAGAGGCTTCATCAATCAAGCGTAAATTGGTCAGGGTTTGGCTGGAAACCTGCCCTAGCGCTTCCCCGGTGACGATGGCTTGAATCCCGAAACGCTCGGCAACTTTCGAAGCGGCACGCACCATCATCCGTTTTAACACCACGCCCATTTGCCCGTTATCGACTTTTTCCAAGATCTCTGCCACCACCGGCTCAAAATTGATTGCCACAAACCGCACTTTGTGCGATGAACTATAGCGTTGCCAAATATGGTACGCCATCTGTTTAACGCCAATTTCATGCGCTGCACCGCCCAGATTGAAGAAACAATAGTGCACTCGCGAACCACGTCGAATTAGCATATAACTGGAGACACCGGAATCAAAACCACCGGAAATCAGCGATAACACATCTTCCTGAGTGCCAATCGGAAAGCCACCCAATCCAGCATAACGCTGTTTAACCACCATCATATGATCGTCTTCAATATCAATCCGCACGGTGATATCCGGATTGGTCAACTGGACTTTGGCGCTGGCAATCTGTTGGTTCAAGCCACCACCGACATAGCGTTCTACATCAAGCGAACTGAATTCATGCTTGCCTTTGCGGCGCACACGTACACAAAAAGTGCGGTTTTCCAGTAGCTCACGTTTGGCTTGCAAAGTTTGTTCAAAAATATCGTGCAAACTGCTAAACGGCTTATCTTCCACTTCTAAAATGTGGTGGATACCCGGTGTGCGCTGCAAATATTCCAACAGCAAATCGCGCTGTTGCGGATCTTTACTCCGCACTTCGATGTAATCCCAATGGCGAACCACCGCCACGGTTTGATCGTATTTAGCCAAGGTATTACGGATATTGCAGGTTAAGATTTTGATAAAGCGTTTGCGCACCGACTCGCTTTTGATCATGATTTCAGGGAATAATTTGATGATAAATTTCATGTAGACAGACTGTTTTTAAAGGTTAAAAAAAATTTAGCGACATTGTACACGAAATTTATAAAAAAACACCGACAACAAATTGAATCTGAAGTACAATGTGCGGTTTATAAAACAATATAAAGATCAACAGACCCTAATCAGTAAGGACTTGTTTCATGGACAAACTCGGCAATGCAAAAAAAACCGATTTTGAATCAACACTTTCTCAATTGGAAAGCATCGTATCTCGTTTGGAGTCAGGCGAATTGCCGCTGGAAGAGGCATTAAGCGAGTTTGAAAAAGGGATTAAATTAGCGCAACAGGGGCAACAACGCCTACAAAAAGCCGAACAACGAGTGCAAATCCTGTTGGAAAAAAGCAGTGTCGCACCGCTTGCAGACTATGATAACAATGACTAATCAACACCACGATCAAGCCATGCCGAATTACTGTTTTAGCGACGATCTGAACAGCTTGCGCCAACGAATTAACGGCTTTTTACAGCAACGCTTGCAACGCTTCGACAGCACTCCGGCACCATTAGCCAATGCG
The DNA here is from genome assembly GCF_006227735.1 of Testudinibacter sp. 'clade 2'. Lineage (NCBI taxonomy): Bacteria > Pseudomonadati > Pseudomonadota > Gammaproteobacteria > Pasteurellales > Pasteurellaceae > Testudinibacter > Testudinibacter sp. 'clade 2'. The sequence goes on along the minus strand of NZ_VDHB01000018.1, from coordinate 24,883 downwards.
ATGCGTTACGGTATTCTATTGGGCGGCAAGCGTTTGCGCCCATTTCTGGTTTATGCCTGTGGTCGTATGCTGCACGCCGAACCGCAAGCGCTGGATTACGCCGCAACAGCAATTGAAGCAATTCATAGTTACTCGCTGATCCACGATGATCTGCCGGCAATGGATAATGATACGCTGCGCCGCGGGCAAAAAACCTGCCATATTGAATTTGACGAAGCCAGCGCTATTCTAGCAGGCGATGCGTTGCAGGCTTTTGCTTTCGAATGCCTGAGTGATATGCCGATGGTGTCCGCTGAACAAAAAGTGGCGTTGATCAAAACCCTTGCCGTCGCTGCCGGTGGACAAGGGATGTGTTTGGGCCAAAGTTTGGATCTCGTTGCTGAACAAAGTGCGGTCAGCCTGGAATTTCTACAACGAATCCATCACAATAAAACCGGCGCGTTAATTACCGCTGCTGTTGAAATGGGCTTGCTCTGCTCACCGCACTTTGACGATCTTGCTTTGCGTCAACGGCTCGTCCGTTATGCACAAGCGATTGGTTTAGCGTTTCAGGTGCAAGACGATATTTTAGATATCACCGCTGACAGCTCCACCTTGGGCAAAAATGCTGGCTCAGATCTGTTGTTAGACAAAAGCACCTATCCCAAATTATTAGGCTTGGATGGCGCCAAACAAAAAGCAGAACAATTAATTGCCAGCGCCAAAGCAGAATTACAGGATTTGAATTTTAATACTGAACCGCTAATCAATTTGGCGGATTATATTATTCAACGGCATAATTAATGCCCTTATTCGACTTTGAATAATAAAATTTAAATAATGAAGTTTAAATAACAAAGTTTAAATAATAAAGAACCCTTGATTTTAACGATGCAACCTACTATGCAAAATTACCCGATTTTAGCTTTAATCAACACCCCTGACGATCTGCGCTTGTTAAATCGCGATCAACTGCCAGCACTGTGTGACGAACTGCGACAATTTTTGTTGGAATCCGTCAGCCGCACGAGTGGGCATTTAGCCTCTGGTTTAGGCACTGTCGAGCTGACCATTGCCTTGCACTATGTCTATCAAACCCCGTTTGACCAGCTGATTTGGGATGTAGGTCATCAAGCCTATCCGCACAAAATTCTGACCGGACGCCGCAACAAAATGCACACCATTCGACAAAAGGGCGGCTTGCATCCGTTTCCGTGGCGCGAAGAGAGCGAATACGACGTGTTGTCGGTCGGCCACTCCTCCACCTCAATCAGTGCCGGTTTGGGCATTGCGATTGCAGCGGAAAAAGAGAATGCCAACCGCAAAACCGTGTGCGTAATCGGCGACGGCGCCATCACTGCCGGTATGGCATTTGAAGCCCTGAACCATGCCGGAGCAATGCACACCGATATGTTGGTGATTTTGAACGATAATGAAATGTCGATTTCAGAAAACGTCGGCGCGTTGAACAACCATTTGGCACGACTGCTATCCGGTTCGTTCTACTCCTCAATTCGGGAAGGCAGTAAAAAAATCTTAGAAAATCTGCCGCCGATTAAAGAGTTTATGAAAAAAACCGAAGAACATGTGAAAGGTTTTGTCTCCGGCGGTACGTTGTTTGAAGAGTTGGGTTTTAACTACATTGGCCCAATTGACGGTCATAATGTAGACGAGCTGGTTTCCACCCTGAAGAACATGCGCAACCTGAAAGGCCCACAATTTCTGCATGTGATGACCAAAAAAGGCAAAGGCTATGCCCCGGCAGAAAACGACCCGATCGGTTTTCACGGTGTACCAAAATTTGATCCAACATTGGGGATGCTACCAAAATCCAAAGCCAATATCGCCAGTTATTCGACTATTTTTGGCGATTGGCTGTGTGACATGGCAGCACAAGATACCAAATTAATCGGCATTACCCCAGCCATGCGTGAAGGATCAGGGATGGTCGAATTTTCCAACCGCTTTCCAGAGCGCTATTTTGATGTCGCCATTGCCGAGCAGCACGCCGTTACCTTTGCTGCCGGGTTGGCTATCGGTGGCTACAAGCCGGTGGTGGCGATCTACTCCACCTTCCTACAGCGGGCTTACGATCAACTGATTCACGATGTGGCAATTCCGAATTTGCCGGTGTTGTTTGCAATTGATCGTGCCGGGGTGGTTGGCGCCGACGGGCAAACCCATCAGGGCGCTTTCGACATCAGTTTCATGCGCTGCATTCCCAATTTGGTGATTATGACCCCAAGCGACGAGAACGAATGTCGCCAAATGCTGTACACCGGTTATCACTTGAATGCGCCTGCGGCAGTGCGTTATCCACGTGGATCCGGCATTGGCTGTGAGTTGCAGCCTCTAAATAGCTTACCAATTGGTAAAGCCAACAAAGTCCGTGACGGCAAAAATATTGCGATTTTAAATTTCGGTACATTGTTGCCACAAGCGCTAGCCGCCGCAGAGAAATTGAACGCCAGCGTGATCGATATGCGCTTTGTTAAACCGTTAGATCAGGCTTGCATCGCCGAAGCGGCGCAACAGCACGACATGTTGGTCAGCTTAGAAGACAATGCGATTCAAGGCGGCGCCGGAAGTGCGGTTGCCGAAACATTAAACCACTTGGCATTACGTGAAAAAATCATAATTCCGCCACTGCTACAATTGGGGTTCCCCGATCATTTCATTGCCCAAGGCGAACAGGCAGAAGTGTTAGCAGAATTGCAGCTGGACGCTGCTGGTATTGCGCAGCAAATTAGCGCATTTTGGCAGCAATAATCACTGTCGGATAATAAAAATAAAAAATGTTGAGATTTTTATGAACTTTTCGACATATCTTTAGTCTTAATTTATGCTAGTGCACTGCAAATGCAGTTGTCTTTTTACATTTTACTTATTGTAAGACCTCCCCCGATATTTATTCATTGAATATCGGGTTTTCTTTTTTATAACCGTTATTTTTTATAACCGCTTAAGCTTAAAATAAATGGCGCGCTTACACCATCAACTGAATCGCGCTGGCGATCAAAAATAATCCGAAGCCGATAAACACCAGCCCCGACAGATTATCAATATAGCGACTATAATTCAGATAAAACGATTTAACGCCTTGGCGGGAAAAAAGGTGGGCGATAAGATAAAAATAGATAAAACTTTCCAGCAGAATCATCACTGCAATAAAACCAATTTGCCAATAATCGGTTAAACTGCCGACTAATAAAGAAAAAATACCGCTGAAATAGATAATCGCTTTAGCATTGGCAAGATTGACCAATAAGCCTTGCCGAATGTTCGCCCAATCGGAAACTGGATTGAGTGCACGTTGATCACTGATCTGCGCCAGACTGATATTACTTTTCACCCGCAGCATCAGGCTGCCGAGATAGCTGAGATAAGCACCACCCAACAGCAATACCGCACTTTCAATCGGGGGATACAATTTGAAAAGTATCGCTAAGCCGAGCAGGCTTGCGCTCAGCCAAACCACTAAACCTAAGATAATTCCAACCACGCCCAACACCGCACTGCGCTGACTCTCACTGATCGCTTTGCGCGCTACAAAAAAGAAATCAGGACCGGGACTGACCAACGCAAACAAATGCACAAAAAACAGTTTAATCACTAAAGCAAGCATGGCTAATCGACTCTACAATCTGCCTAAGGTAAACAACAATAACAAGCAAAGTGCGGTATAAACCGCCGCCAGCAAATCATCGAGCATAATGCCGAGACCATTCTCGACATTTTTATCAAAATATTTGATCGGATACGGTTTCACAATATCAAAAAAGCGAAACAGCATAAATGCCAAACAATACCACAGCCAATTCTGCTGCGGCACAAACGCCAGCACCAGCCAGATCGCAATAATCTCATCCCACACAATCGCACCGTGATCGTGCACGCCCATATCGTGTGCCGTTTTTTCACACAAATAAATGCCAAGCACAAAGCCCGGCACTGCCAGCAACAATAAAAAAAACGGCGATACAAACTGTAATAAACCGATACCCAGTAACCAGCCGGCGAGAGTTCCCCAAGTGCCGGGGGCCGGTGACAATAATCCCGAACCAAAACCAAGCGCCAGAAAATGCACCGGATTACGCATGTTCAACTTGCTTAAGGCTCTTTTTTTATCATCTATTTTATCGTTCATTGACTGCCGTCCTTTTCTATTCAGATTTAAAAATGCTCAAAGCCTTGAACATCCGGCAGCGCCACTTTTTCAGCACCACGTTTTAAGCGAATCATTTGATTGGCATTTTGGCTGCGAATCTGTCCGATGCAGGTGTAATCAACCCCGATATGGGTTAATTCTCGTTCTAGTTTCGCGCAATTTTTATCTGCCACAGTAAAACATAGCTCATAATCCTCTCCCCCAGCCAACGCAAATTGCTCTGCTTTTTCGGCACCAAAAACCGCAATCAACTGTGGCGACAACGGCAGTTTGTCCAGCTTCAGGCTGGCGCTGACCGCACTTCGTTGTAAAATATGTGATAAATCTGCCAGCAAACCATCGGAAATATCAATCGCAGCACTGGCATAAGGCGCAATGCTTTGTCCGAACAGTACTCTTGGTACCGGGCGCAAATGGCGTTCAATGAGATAAGTTTCAGCTTGGCTAAGTGCGGTATCGCTGTTTTGCCCTCGTTTTTGCTGTAGCAAAGCTAAACCTGCCGCACTGTCACCCAAACTGCCGGTAACGTAAATCCAATCGCCTTTTTCTGCGCCGTGACGACACAACGCTTTGTCACGCGGAAGTAATCCGTGCGCGGTGATCGAAATCGAAAGCGGGCCTTTAGTGGTGTCGCCGCCAATCAGATCGACATTATAGTGATCTAAAATTTCAAAAAAGCTGCGGCTAAACGTTGCCAACCAATGGTGATCCACCTTCGGCAGCGTTAAGGCAAGCGAAATCCATGCCGGTTCAGCCCCCATTGCCGCCAAATCGCTCAGATTGACAGCAACGGCTTTATACGCCAAATCGGCAGGATCGATGTCGCTAAAAAAGTGGATGCCTTCGACTAAAGTATCTGTGGTGATCGCCAAACGTTGGTTGGCTTTGATCTCAGTGATGGCACAGTCGTCGCCAATGGCTAAGGCAACGTCCTTGCGCGGTGTGCGGGTGGAAGCGTTAAAATACTGACGAATAATACTAAACTCGTTATTTTGCTGCACCATTTAATCTCCTACCGCACTTTGTGATTTTAAATTTTGACTCTAGCTTATTTTCGTCCGAGCGCCGGTGCCAGTTTATCTAACACGCCGTTAATATATTTATGGCTCTCTTCTGCGCCGAATACTTTCGCCACTTCAATCGCTTCATTAATCACGACTTTATACGGCACATCCGCTTGATATTTCAATTCGTACGCTGCCATCACCAAAACCGCCCGCTCAATCGGATCCAATTCGCCGAATGCTCTGTCCAAGTGCGGTTCCAGTGTCTGTTGCAAATCGTCGCTATGCTCAGCACTTTGGCTCAATAGCTTACGGAAATACGGCATATCAACCCCTTTCATTTCTTGATCGGTAATGAAGGAGAGTTCTACTTCGGCAATCTCATTTTTAGAAATAAACCAAGAATACAGCCCTTGCACCGCACATTCTCTGGCACGGCGACGTGGTGATACTTTACTCATTATATTCTCCGTTAGGCGTTATCAATCGCATTCAGCAAATTGATCATTTCCAATGCAACCAGTGCCGATTCAGCGCCTTTGTTACCGGCTTTTGTGCCCGCTCTTTCAATCGCTTGTTCGATATTTTCCGTGGTCAATACACCAAACGCCACTGGAATTTCTGCCTGCATTGCCACTTGCCCCAAACCACTGCTGGCTTCCCCGGCAACATATTCAAAATGCGCCGTGCCGCCACGGATCACCGTACCCAATGCCACGATCGCATCATATTTTTTGCTGTCGGCTAAACGACGTGCCACTAATGGCAGCTCATAGGCACCCGGTGCGTATACCAGGGTAATATTTTCGTCTTTGACTTGTCCGATACGTTTCAAGGCATCGACTGCCCCTTCACGCAAACTTTCATTGATAAAACTGTTAAAACGGGCGATAACCACCGCAACTTTAGCTTCTGGCGCAGCCACGACACCTTGTAAAATTTTCATATGCTACCTTGTGAAATTGGAGAAAACCATGTTGTTAAATTAGTGTTGTTAAATTCGATCGCGGATTCTATCACAACATTCGATTTTATTCAGTACTAAATTCCGCTCAGTGTTGGCTTTAATTGATACACGCCTGCCCGGCTTTCCATTCTACTCAGTAAAGTGCGGTTTTTTGCCTCATTCACGCAATTTCTCTTTTTAATCTAGAAATCAACTGTGGTATTCTTAGCGCCGATTTATCCCTTTATTCAGAGACTATTGTTGATAATCGCGATAACGTGGTTATTTAGGAGGAAAACAAAGACAGTGGAAAACGTTGTTAAAACCAAACCGGTGATTGAGCTGCGTTCAATCCGTAAGGAATATGACGGCAAAGCCATCATTAACGATTTTGATTTATCCATCAATCATGGTGAATTTATTACCATTTTAGGGCCTTCCGGTTGTGGAAAAACCACGATTCTGCGCCTGATTGCCGGTTTTGAGGAACTGAACGGCGGACAAATTATTCTGGATGGACAAGACATTAGTCAAGTTCCGGCAGAACAGCGTCCGGTCAATACCGTTTTCCAAAGTTATGCGCTGTTTCCGCATTTGAGTATTTACGAAAACGTAGCGTTCGGGCTAAAAATGCAGAAAGTACCGAGCCATGACATCAAACCACGCGTGTTGGAAGCACTGCGCATGGTGCAGCTCGAAGAATTTGCCGATCGTAAACCGGCACAACTTTCCGGTGGACAGCAGCAACGGGTGGCAATTGCCAGAGCGGTGGTGAATAAACCCAAAGTGTTGCTGTTGGACGAGTCGTTATCGGCGCTGGATTACAATCTGCGCAAACAGATGCAAAATGAGCTGAAAGCGCTGCAACGTCAACTGGGCATCACCTTTATTTTTGTGACCCACGACCAAGAAGAAGCCTTGAGTATGTCGGATCGGATTATCGTGTTGCGTGCCGGCAAATTACAACAAGACGGTACGCCACGCGAAATTTACGAAGAGCCGAACAATTTGTTTGTGGCGCAATTTATCGGTGAAATCAATATTTTTGATGCCATGGTGATCGAACGTCTGGATGAAAAACGGCTCAAAGCCAATGTCGAAGGCCGAATCTGCGATATTTTCGCGACACAATCGGTTTCCGCCGGCAGTCAACTGAAAGTGTTGCTGCGTCCGGAAGATTTACGCTTGGAAGAGGTTAACGAAACCGAGAAAGTCAACGGCATCGTCGGTTATGTGCGCGAACGCAACTACAAAGGCATGACGCTGGAATCCACCATCGAACTGGAAAGCGGCAAAATGGTGTTGATCAGCGAATTTTTTAACGAGGATGATCCAGACGTGGATCACTCGTTGAACCAGAAAGTGGCGATCACTTGGGTTGAAAGTTGGGAAGTGGTGTTAGAAGATGAAGATAACAACGCATAAATTTCAGAATATCACCGTTGCCATTATTTTCGGCTGGCTGATTTTCTTTGTGTTGGTGCCGAATATACTAGTATTAGGAACCAGTTTTCTCACCCGAGACACCAGCAACCTGATCGATTTCACTTTTTCACTCGACAGCTACAAACGCCTGTTTGATCCGCTGTATGCACAAGTGATGTGGAACTCGCTGTATATGTCGGGTTTGGCAACCATCATCTGCCTGCTGATCGGCTATCCGTTTGCGTTTATGATTGCCAAACTGCCAAGCAAATACCGCCCGATTCTGCTGTTTATGGTGATTTTGCCGTTCTGGACCAACTCCTTGATCCGCATCTACGGCATGAAAATTTTTCTTGGTGTGCGTGGTGTGTTGAACAATACGTTGATGTCGCTAGGTATTATTGATTCGCCGATTCGAATTATCAATACTGAAATCGCGGTGATCATCGGTTTGGTGTATATCCTGCTGCCGTTTATGATTCTGCCGCTCTACTCTGCGATTGAAAAATTGGACGGCCGCTTGCTGGAAGCCGCCAAAGACTTGGGCGCCGGCACAGTGCAGCGTTTTGTACGGATTATTCTGCCGTTGACGATGCCGGGCATTATCGCTGGCTGCCTGTTGGTGCTGCTGCCGGCCATGGGCATGTTCTATGTCGCTGATCTATTGGGTGGTGCGAAAGTGCTGTTAGTGGGGAATGTGATTAAGAGTGAGTTTTTGGTTTCACGCAACTGGCCGTTCGGCTCGGCTATCAGCATCGGGCTAACCATTCTGATGGCGTTGCTGTTATATATTTACTACCGTGCAGGTAAGTTGTTGAATAAAAAACCGGAGTTGGAATAATGGGTCGTTTACTACGCAGTGGTTTTATGTTTGTGGTATATGCCTATTTGTATATACCGATTATTATCCTAATCGTCAACTCGTTCAATGCCGACCGCTACGGCTTGAGCTGGAAAGGCTTTAGCTGGAGCTGGTACGAACGTCTGTTCAACAATGACACCTTGATTCAAGCCGCAATTCACTCGGTGACGATCGCATTTTTTGCCGCCACTTTAGCCACCATTATCGGCGGCTTGACCGCAATAGCGCTTTACCGTTATGCCTTTCGCGGCAAAAAATTCGTCGGCGGCATGCTGTTTATCGTGATGATGTCACCGGATATTGTGATGGCGGTTTCGCTGTTGGCGCTATTTATGCTATTCAGCATCAAGTTGGGCTTTGCGTCTTTATTATTGGCACATATCACGTTCTGCCTGCCGTATGTGGTGGTCACCATTCTGTCACGCCTAAAAGGGTTCGATGTCAAAATGTTGGAAGCCGCCAAAGATTTGGGTGCTGGCGAATTGACGATTCTCGGCAAAATCATTCTGCCATTGGCCTTGCCGGCAATTGTTTCCGGTTGGCTGCTCAGCTTCACCATTTCGCTGGATGATGTGGTGGTGTCGTCCTTTGTGACCGGCGTAAGCTATGAAGTGCTGCCACTGAAGATTTTCTCAATGGTAAAAACCGGCGTCACTCCGGAAGTCAACGCCTTGGCGACCATTATGATCTTGCTCTCGTTATTCTTGGTCACCTTAAGTCTGTTTATCGGACGCAAAAACAAGTAGTATTGGGTTACCCGCATTACAAAAGTGCGGGTATTTCTTGCTGCTATTTATCTTCTCTATTTTTTTGTTGGAGTATTTTACGATGAAAAAACTAAGCGCAGTCTTTACCGTCGGCATTCTTGGCTTAGCCGTGCAAGCCGCTGCAAATGCCAAAGATGAAGTGATCTACCTCTATGACTGGGCTGAGTATATTCCGCCCGGACTACTGGAAGATTTCACCGCAGAAACCGGGATCAAAGTGATTTTTTCCAGCTTTGAATCCAACGAAACGATGTACGCCAAAATGAAGACCATGGGCGACAGCGGTGGCTACGATGTGATCGCACCGTCCAACTACTTTGTTTCCAAAATGCGCAAAGAAGGCATGCTGATGCCGTTGGATCACAGCAAGCTGCCATCGCTGCAAGAGCTGGATCCGGAAATGCTGGATAAACCTTATGATCCGGGCAACCAATACTCTGTGCCGCAAATCTTCGGCGCCACTGCGATTGCTTACAACAGTGACGTTTATCCTGCCGGTACGTTTAACTCTTGGAATGATTTATGGAAACCGGAATTTAAAGACAAACTGCAATTGACCGATGATGCCCGTGAGCTGTTTCACATGACCTTAGTCACCATGGGCGAAGATCCGAACACCACTAATCCGGAATTAATCAAAAAAGCCTACGAAAAATTGCTGACCCTACGCCCGAATGTACTGACCTTCAATTCTGACAATCCTGCCAACTCGTTTATTGCCGGTGAGGTCAATGCGGGCATGTTGTGGAACGGCTCAGCGTTCATCGCACGCAAAGAAGGCATGCCGATCAATATCAGCTGGCCAAAAGAAGGCGCGATTTTCTGGATGGACACATTGGCAATTCCTGCAACCAGCAAAAATCCGGAAGCTGCCCACAAGCTGATTAACTATCTGATCAGCGCCCCGGTTGCCGAAAAAGTGGCATTAGAAGTCGGTTATCCGACCCCAAATCTACTGGCACGAAAAAAACTGCCAAAAGAAATTGTGGAGGACAGCCAGTTGTATCCACCATTGGAAGTGATGAAAAGCAGTATTTGGCAAGACGATGTCGGTGATGTTTCTGCCGTGTATGAAAACTATTTTCAGCAGTTTAAAGCAGCAAAATAACAATTACTTGATTAATCTCACAAAAAAGGTCTTCTTTAGAAGATCTTTTTTACGTTATAGCATAAGATAAAGCACCAACGGCGTGTTACTACGGAGGATTTTTTCATGCCTAATCACTATCGTTCCAATTCACATATTTCAGCCCAAGTGCGGTCAGCCTGTGCCAAATTAACCAATCAAGACTTGGCACAAACCGTATTGACCATTTTGACCGAACAACGTTTTGTTGGGCGTTTACCGCACTTTACTGTGCAGCACCTTTGCCACAAATTCGATTTGACGGCACGGGAGCTTTCGATTGCACTGCTACCGATCGCTGCTGCATACTCTCTCGCACCGATTTCACATTTTTATGTTGGTGCAGTTGCTATTGGTAGCTGCGGAAATTTCTACTTTGGCGCCAATATGGAGTTTATCGATACCGGTATGCAGCAGACCGTCCATGCCGAACAAAGTGCGATTGCGCATGCTTGGATGCAGGGTGAAACCGCACTTGAAGAGATTTCGGTCAATTACGCCCCTTGTGGCCACTGTCGCCAATTTATGAATGAACTCAATACCGCAGAAGGGCTGATCATCAACCTGCCACAGCACAAAAATCAACGCCTGAGTGAATATCTGCCGAATAGTTTCGGACCTAAAGATCTTAATATCAATGAATTACTGCTGACACCACGCCATCACGGTTTCAGCCTACTTAACACTGAAGATTTATTGATCGATACCGCACTTGAAGGTATCAACATCAGCCATGCACCTTACAGTGGCGCCTACGCTGGTGTTGCGTTGGAAACTGAAGACAACTTCTATTTCATCGGCAGTTATGCAGAAAATGCGGCTTTCAATCCAAGCCTACCGGCGCTACAAGTCGCTATCAATCACTTAATTCTGAGCGGATTCGAATTACAAAATATTAAAAGAGCGGTTCTGATCGAGAAAAAAGCTGAAATCAGCCAAAAAGTGATGGCAAAACAGCTACTGGCAACCTTATGCAAACTACCGTTGCAATATCTTTCAATTGACTAATAACAAAAAAGCCGCTTGGTCGTAACCTCGCGGCTTCTATCTATATGGATTAAAAACTGAAAAAGGGAGCTTGGCTCCCTTTCTCTCTTTTTGCAATCGCTTAAATTAAGCTAAAGCAGATTTGGCTTTTTCAACTAAAGCGGTGAAAGCCACTTTATCGAATACAGCGATGTCGGCAAGAATCTTACGATCGATTTCAACAGACGCCTTTTTCAAACCGTTGATGAAACGGCTGTACGACAAACCGTTTTGACGGGCCGCTGCGTTGATACGCGCGATCCACAATTGACGGAATTGACGTTTGCGTTGACGACGGTCACGGTAAGCATATTGACCTGCTTTGATAACCGCTTGGAAAGCAACGCGATACACGCGTGAACGCGCACCATAATAACCTTTAGCAGCCTTAAGAACTTTCTTATGACGAGCTCTGGCAACAACACCACGTTTTACACGGGCCATAGGGATCTCCTTTGATCTATTTTAACTGGAATGAAATGAACTATGCGTACGGCAAGCAGGCTACCACTAATACTTGGTCAGCTTTCGCTACCATTGATTTGTGGCGTAAATGACGTTTACGTTTAGTCGATTTCTTGGTCAAAATATGACGCAAGTGAGATTGTTTACGCTTAAAACCGCCGGAAGCTGTTTTTTTGAAACGCTTCGCAGCACCGCGTACTGTTTTAATTTTTGGCATAATTGGATTAACTCCGCATTGTATTATTAATCAATATAATCAGGCGAATAAAAAGCGCTTGGCTTGCACCAACCGCACTTTATTACTTGTTAGCGCTGATTACTTCTTCTTCGGCGCAAGCACCATCACCATTTGACGGCCTTCCAGTTTTGACGGAGCAGACTCCACCACGGCGATGTCAGCCAGATCGTTTTTAACACGTTCCAACACATCGGCACCGATTTGCTGATGGGCCATTTCACGTCCGCGAAAACGGATTGTGATCTTGGTTTTATCCCCATCTTCCAGAAAGCGAATCAGGCTGCGTAGTTTTACCTGATAGTCACCTTCGTCTGTACCAGGACGGAATTTGATTTCCTTAACCTGAACAACCTTTTGCTTTTTCTTCTGCTCTTTAGCCGTTTTGCTCTTTTCGTAGAGGAATTTGCCGTAATTCATAATTCGGCATACCGGCGGCTCTGCATTCGGGCTGATTTCAACCAAATCCAAAGTGGCGGCTTCCGCCATTTCCAGCGCTTGTTGAATACCGACAATTCCTGCCTGCTCGCCTTCAGCATCGATCAAGCGAACTTCTTTCACCTTAATCTCGTCATTAATACGATTTGGGCGTTGCGTCTGAACTCGTTTTACAGCTTTAATAGTCATCTTCCTCTATTTATTATAAGCAGGCTCACGCAATATTTTGCAGCTGAGCAGTTGAAAATTTTGCCGAATATGGCAAAAAAGTGGCGTAAATTTTAAAGAAAAACGCAGGGTTATGCAAGGGAATTTGTCAAAATCTTTGTATTTAATCAGCCTGCTAGCAACTAACAGGCTATGCTTTCGGTTTGCACAATGAAAACCTAAACTTATTGCACTCACTGCAACCATTGCAGCTTTATCTGTCTGTGCCTATCAACCAGAAAAAGTACAGACCGGTTGCCAAGCTTAACTCGCCCTGTTTTGAAAAGTAACTTATCGATGACCTATCGCTAACAGCAGAATCTATAGCAATAAAAAATGCGGTAGCCAATTGCTCAGCTACCGCACTTTTTTTCATTAATCCCGACTAATCATCAAACTCATCTAGCCAGAGCAATAAGATCGCTTCCAAGATTTTTTCATTAGATTTTTGCGGATCGTCATCAAATCCGTCTAGATCACAGATCCAGGCGTGCATATCGGTAAAACGTACGGTTTTAGGATCAGTATCGGGATATAACTCCGACAGCGCCCATGCAATATCTTGCGTATCCTGCCATTTCATCTTGAAAATCCTTTTAGAATTAATGCTCTTCTCTGGCGTGATTGATGGTGTAGCGCGGAATGTCGATCACTAAGTCTTGGTTGCCGACCACTGCTTGACAACTTAAGCGGCTTTCAATTTCCAAACCCCAAGCTTTATCCAACATATCTTCTTCCAGATCGCTACTTTCATTTAACGAGTCAAAGCCTTCACGCACCACCACATGGCAAGTAGTACAGGCACATGATTTTTCACAGGCATGTTCAATTTCAATCCCGGCATTTAACGCAGCATCCAAAATGCTTTCGCCACGTTCGGCTTCTACTACCATTCCTTCCGGGCATAAGCTTTCATGAGGAAGAAAAATTAACTTTGGCATTTCTAAATCCTTTTTAATAATTAATTGTTTTCAAGTTCATCGATACTGTGACCTTGCAGCACGCTACGCACCGATTGATTCATTCGGCGGGCGGCAAAATCACGGGTCACGATATCAAGTTGTTTAATTCCCTGCTTGATCAACTCGCTGTCTTGTTGTTCAAGCTGCTGTCGTAATTTGTCGATTTGCACTTCAATTTGCGCTAATTCTTCGGCAGACAGTAATGTTCGGTCTTGCTTTAGAGCTTCTTCTACGCCCTCGATCACACGGCTCGCTTCAACACGCTGTTCCGTCAAACGGCGCGCTTCAATATCCAGTTCAGCATTTTCGATCGAAGCATGAATCATCTCTCTGATTTCATTTTCACTTAAACCATAAGACGGTTTCACCTGAATTGATGATTGCACTTTGCTGGATTTTTCCATCGCAGTCACACTGAGTAAACCATCGGCATCAACCTGATAAGTCACCCGAATATGTGCCGCCCCGGCCACCATCGGTGGAATACCACGCAAGGTGAAACGGGCAAGCGAGCGGCAATCCGCCACCATTTCCCGTTCGCCTTGCACGATGTGCACCGTCATTGCGGTTTGCCCATCTTTGAAAGTGGTGAACTCTTGTGCTCGTGCGGCCGGAATGGTGGTGTTGCGCGGAATGATTTTTTCCACCAGACCGCCCATGGTTTCTATTCCCAATGATAACGGTGTCACATCCAGCAACAACATATCGGCGTCTGTTTTATTACCCACCAAAATATCGGCTTGAATCGCTGCGCCTAATGCCACCACTTTATCCGGATCAATCGAAGTCAACGGCGTTTTACCGAAAAATTCGCCCACTTGTTCGCGGATTAACGGTATGCGGGTTGAGCCACCGACCATCACTACTTGCAATACGTCCTCTTGACCGACCTGTGCATCTTTCAACGCACGACGGCACGCCATTAGCGAGCGTTTCACCAACGGCTGAATCAGTTGATCAAACTGGGGGCGGCTGATTTCGCCCTGCCATGTTTTAAACTGCACCTTGACCGCACTTTCTGCACTTAATTGTACTTTAGTCGCAATCGCTGTTTCCAATAGCTGGCGGCGTTCAATGTTATTGGTCGCAACAATACCCGATTGTTGTTCAATCCAATCGGCAAGTAGGTGATCGAAATCATCACCGCCAAGTGCGGTATCACCACCGGTGGCCAGCACTTCAAACACACCTTTTGATAGCCGCAAAATAGAAATATCAAAAGTGCCGCCCCCTAAATCATAGACGGCAATCACCCCTTCTTGTCCGGAATCTAAACCGTAGGCAATTGCCGCTGCCGTGGGTTCATTGAGCAGACGCAATACTTGCAGGCCGGCTAAACGTGCCGCATCTTTGGTCGACTGCCGTTGAGCATCATCAAAATATGCTGGTACAGTAATCACCGCACCCGACAGTTCACCGCCTAAACGGGCTTCCGCCAGGTGATTGAGTTTTTTCAGAATATCGGCTGAAATTTGTACCGGGCTAAAATTACCTTGTGCGGTTTCAATTAATGGCAAGCCGTTTTCGCTCGCTTGAAAGTGATACGGCAAATTGGGATAACGTTGTTGTACATCGACTAAACTGCGCCCGATCAAACGTTTGACCGAGATGATGGTCTGTTGCGGTTCGCTGACCGCCCTTGCTAAAGCAGCACAACCGACCAATGGTTTATCCAGTGCATAATTGACGACCGAAGGAATCAAAACGTTGCCGTCTACATCGGCTAAAATTTCGCTAGCACCATTACGCACGGTCGCCAATAACGAGTTGGTCGTACCTAAATCGATCCCCACCGCCAAACGGTGTTGATGTGGCGCAGCAGTTTGTCCGGGTTCGGCAATTTGAAGTAATGCCATGTTATGTTTCCGTTTTTATCAGAATAAGAGTAAAAGTAAAAAACTAATAAGCGAAGTGCGGTTTTTGTGTGGCATAGATTCGCTTATCCGTATTGTAAACAGCCGTTAGTATAACATTAGCCGTATAAGCGATCTTCGATTTGTTCTACTTCCAACAACAGTTTTTCAATAAATTTCAAACGGTCTATCTGCTGTTTTAGTTGCGCCCATCCTTTTTGCCGAATCGCTGTTTCAATCGCCTGTAATTGTTGTCGGCGTAAAACTTCAGCTTTATCGCGCAAGGTCGCAATCTCATCTTCGTCACAACTACAAGCTGCTGCTTCCAGAGCTTCACGCAACATCAATTGTTGCAACAAAAATTCGCTGTCTTTCACCGTCTCTTCCGGATTGAGTGGCTGTGTCCAATTCAGTTGTAAAATCGCTTCGGCACGACGAATCGGATTTTTCAGCACTTGGTAAGCGTCATTAATCTCAGCGGCATACTGCACCGCTTTCAATTGTTCTGCACTGGAGGAGGTCGCAAAATTATCTGGGTGATAAGCTTTTTGCAAGCTTAAATAACGCTGAGATAAAAGTGCGGTATCGAGATTAAATTCAACGGCTAGATTAAAAAGTTCAAATGGGTTTTGCATTCTGTTTCCTAGTCGATTAACCGCACTTTATACCGTGAAGCTCTCGCCACAGCCACATTCGTCTTTTTTATTCGGATTATTAAATTTGAAGCCTTCGTTCAGCCCCTCTTTGACAAAATCCAATTGCGTACCTTTTAGATAGACCAGACTTTTGCTATCGATAATCACTTTTACACCGTGTTGTTCAAACACCTGATCATCTTCGTTCAGTGTATCGACAAATTCCAACACATAAGCCAAACCGGAACAGCCCGATGTTTTCACGCCTAAACGCAAACCAACCCCTTTGCCACGGTTTTGTAAAAATGTGCGTACACGATTGGCTGCACTTTCAGTTAAATTGACACCCATATCATTTCCTTATTTTACTACTAAAGATGACCCTGAAATGGAAAGCCCCACCCGGCACAACACCGAGTGGGGGAATAGTATTATTTATTATTTTTAGCTTTATAATCGGCAATTGCCGCTTTGATCGCATCTTCTGCCAGAATTGAACAATGAACTTTCACCGGCGGCAATTCCAATTCTTCGGCGATTTGGCTGTTTTTAATCGAACCTGCTTCGTCCAAAGATTTACCTTTAACCCATTCGGTGATCAATGAACTGGAGGCAATAGCAGAACCACAACCGTAGGTTTTAAAACGTGCATCTTCGATGATGCCGTTGTCGCTGACTTTGATCTGCAACTGCATCACATCACCACAAGCCGGTGCCCCTACCATGCCACTGCCGACGTTTTGTTCTTTTTTGTCAAATGACCCCACGTTACGTGGATTTTCATAATGATCGATAACTTTTTCACTGTATGCCATTTTCTTGCTCCTATTCTTTACTTAATTAGTGGGCAGTCCACTGTACTGAATTTAAATCAACACCTTCTTTAAACATATCCCACAACGGTGACAGTTCACGCAATTTATTGACTGCTTTTTTGACCAACTCGATGGCGTAATCCACCTCTTCTTCTGTGGTATAACGCCCGATAGAAAAACGAATCGAACTGTGCGCCAATTCATCATTCAAGCCTAAGGCACGCAGTACATAAGACGGCTCAAGGCTTGCTGAAGTACAAGCAGAACCGGAAGAGACCGCTAAATCACTCAGCGACATCATCAACGACTCGCCTTCAACATAATTGAAACTGATGTTCAAATTGCCGGCGACACGCTGTTCCAATGAACCGTTGACATGCACTTCTTCGATATCTTTCAAACCGTTATACAGTCTGTCACGCAGTGCTTTGATGCGTGGAATTTCGGTCGCCATCTCTTCTTTACAGATCCGATAGGCTTCACCCATTCCCACAATTTGATGTACCGGTAATGTGCCTGAACGCATCCCGCGCTCATGACCACCGCCGTGGATCATCGCTTCAATCCGCACCCGTGGCTTACGACGTACATACAAGCCGCCGATACCTTTCGGTCCATAGAGTTTATGACCGGAAAACGACATCAAATCCACATTCAATTTGCTTAAATCAATCTCAACTTTACCGACACTTTGCGTCGCATCGGTGTGGAATAACACTTTTTTCGCACGGCACAAGTCGCCGATTTTTTCGATATCCTGAATCACACCGATTTCATTATTCACATGCATAATCGACACCAAAATAGTATCGTCACGCATTGCAGCTTCCAGTTTTGCCAAATCGACCAAACCATCCGCTTCCGGCTCCAGATAAGTGACTTCAAAACCTTCACGTTCCAACTGACGACAAGTGTCCAACACCGCTTTATGTTCGGTTTTGCAGGTGATGATATGTTTACCTTTAGTTTGGTAAAAGTGCGCCGCCCCTTTGATCGCCAAGTTATCGGATTCAGTTGCGCCGGAAGTAAATACGATCTCTCTTGAATCTGCACCAATCAAATCCGCAACTTGATTACGCGCAATATCCACCGCCTCTTCAGCCTGCCAGCCAAAACGGTGCGAACGGGAAGCCGGATTACCGAAAATTCCGTCATAGGTCATAAATTCCA
Source organism: Testudinibacter sp. 'clade 2' (assembly GCF_006227735.1). Classification (NCBI taxonomy): domain Bacteria; kingdom Pseudomonadati; phylum Pseudomonadota; class Gammaproteobacteria; order Pasteurellales; family Pasteurellaceae; genus Testudinibacter; species Testudinibacter sp. 'clade 2'. The sequence goes on along the minus strand of NZ_VDHB01000018.1, from coordinate 6,800 downwards.
TCATTTTTTTAGCAACTCGCTCATCTGCCGGGCAAGTTGCCGCATAATCCAAATAAATTGGTAATTTCATTTTCACTCCTGAAAAATTAACACTATCAACCGCACTTTAAGCGCGACTGACAACTTGAAATGGTTGTTGATCCAAATGTTTTTTTAACGCACTGCGTTGGTTCTGCTTATTCACCAAATCGGCAATCGTAATCCCGTTCAGAAAATCCTCGATCTCCTCACTCAACTGCGCCCACAATGAGTGTGTTAAACAAGTAATTCCGCCCTGACAGTTTCCTTTGCCTTTACACTTTGTCGCCGTAATGTTTTCATTCACTGCAGCGATGATCATACCGATCGCAATTTTATCAATCGGCATTCCCAACAAATAACCACCGCCCGGTCCACGCACACTTTTGACCAGACCGTAACGGCGCAATTTTGCAAATAGCTGTTCTAAATAGGAAAGTGAAATTTGTTGACGATCTGAAATTTCAGCCAACGTAATCGGCATTTCGATTTCGCCACGTTGTGAATGGAGCGCAATATCCAACATTGCCGTCACCGCGTAACGCCCTTTAGATGTCAATTTCATAGCCTGTCCTCAATCATTCTGGTATAGGCTGATTCTTTCATACCAGACTATTTTAGTCAACTTTAAATCCGACTATTTCTGTATGTTTTCATCTATCGTAGCATTCACGATTTATTTACTCGCTTGCAACCGTACTTTTCTTTACCGCCGCCAGCATTCCCTGCAAAATATTCAGTTCGTTTTTGCGCAGATCAGCTCGGGCATACAAACTACGCAATTTCGGCATCACGCCACTATTTTGAATAAAATTCAACTGCCGATAGAGCTGCTCAGTTTGGTTAAAAAAATAGTCCAGCTCCTGCTGAGTCGGTTTTTCGTTGACCTCCGTGACAAGTGTGGTTGGCTCCGATTGCCGGCTGCCTAACATCGCCATGCGAATTTCATAACTGACTAATTGCACCGCCATCGCTAGGTTCAATGAGGCATAATCCGGGTTGGCGGGAATGTTCAAATGAAAACCGCACTTTAGCAGCTCTTCATTGGTCAATCCGACCCGTTCACGCCCAAAAACAATCGCCACTTTACCACCCTGCTCAGCGTAGCGCACTGCCTGCTTCCCACAACCACGCGGATCAATTTGCGGAATCGCCAAATGTCGGCTGCGCGCACTGGTGCCGATCACCAACGAGCAATCCGCCACCGCTTGATTAAAGTTTTCCACAACTACCGCACTTTCCACTATATCATTCGCCCCGGCTGATAAGGCGATTGCCTGCTCATCGGGCAAGGTTTTTGGTGCGACCAAATACAGCGACGACAACCCCATCGTCTTCATCGCCCGCGCCGTCGAGCCGATATTGCCGGTGTGTGAAGTTTCTACGAGTACAATTCGGATGTTTTTTAATTGAATTTGCATTGCCATATCAATAATTACTCGCCAGTTTGCGAGCGCTGTGCAGCACTCTTAAAATAATCAGGCTTTCCTTTTCTAACACATAAATCAGAATAAAGGGAAAGTGCGGTACAATCAGCTTGCGGTAGCGACTGGAAACCTCTCTAACTTTTTTGCCAAGTTGAGGATTTTGCTGTAATAGCTGCGCCATCTCTTCAAACTTTGCATCTACCTGATCGGCCAAAGCCAAACCTGCATGTTCAAAAAAATAATGAAAAATCTGTTCTCGATCTTGCTGTGCCTGCGCTTCCCAAAATAGCTTCACGACTATTCCTCAGTTAGTTGACGACGTAATTGTTGCATTTTTTGCTGACTCTGATCGGCATCAAATAAATATGTTTGTTGGCTTTCATAACGCTGAATAGCTTCATTTATTTGGGTTTCAAGCCAATAAGCATGCGTATTGCTCTGGTATTCCAGCTCTTCTGCTGCCAGCTGTTCCGCTCTTTCACGCATTAACTTAGTCAAATCTGTCTGCTGTCTTTTAGCCGCTTGCATTGCCAATTGCTTTGTTTGCGCATCTATCCGAAAATGGATCGTTTCCATTCTTCCCCCCTAATTTATGGTGTCATTTGTGTTGTCGATTATATCTGAATATACAGCGACGACAACCCCATCGTCTTCATCGCCCGCGCCGCCGAGCCGATATTGCCGGTGTGTGACGTTTCTACGAGTACAATTCGGATATTTTTTAACCTATTTTCCTTTTCAATATCGATTGGTTAAATCATTAAGAGCGATATAAACAAAAACCTGATTTTGATTCATCATCAAAATCGGGGGTATTATACAGTTATTGGTATTAAATCTAATTAGCCGATCAACGCTACTCCAGTTAAACCAATAAATAAACCCGCAATAGTAGCACTCATTAAATTAGATAATGATCCTGCGATAACTGCTTTTATTCCCATCTGAGCGATTTCAGCGCGGCGATTAGGTGCCATAGTGCCGATCCCTCCGATTAAAATAGCAATTGAGCCTAAATTTGCAAATCCGCATAATGCAAAGGTGATAATAGCTTTAGTTTTATCAGCAAGTACCATCGGCGGATTTTCACCCAAGTAGCGCCCAAAATCAAGGTAAGCCACAAATTCATTAATCACTAATTTTTGACCGATCATTGAACCTGCTACATGAGCCTCATTCCAAGGTACGCCGATAATATAAGCCAGTGGTTGAAATAACCAGCCTAAAATCATCTGCAAACTCAGTTCAGGCTGATTAAACCAGGCACCAATCCCACCTATTATCCCGTTCAATAACGCAATCAACGCAACAAAGGCAAGCAACATCGCTCCAACATTCAGTGCTAATTGCATACCTGCCGACGCACCACCCGCTGCTGCATCTAAAATATTGGCAGGTTTATCTTCATGGCTATTATGATCAATATCATCATTAACCTGCTCTGTCTGAGGCATTAAAATCTTGGCAAATAATAACCCACCCGGTGCTGCCATAAATGAAGCTGCAATTAAATAGGGAACAGGAACGCCCATTGCTGCATATCCTGCCAATGCAGAACCAGCTATAGAAGCTAAGCCACCGCACATAATTGCGAATAGTTCGGATTGGGTCATTTTTGCAATATAGGGTTTTACCACTAAAGGTGCTTCAGTTTGTCCGACAAAGATATTAGCTGCTGCTGACATTGATTCTGTTTTCGATGTTTTTAATACCACTTGCAGCAATCCGCCTAAAATTTTAATCACCCACTGCATAATACCAATGTAATAGAGCACTGAAATTAATGAGGCAAAAAAGATGATCACCGGCAATACTCGTAACGCAAAAACAAACCCACCTCCGCCAAATACTTCGAACATTCGATCACTGACCAAGCCGCCAAAAAGAAAGCCTATCCCATCATTACCATAATCAATCACTTTCTGGACACCATTTGAAATTGCTAATAACGCATCTCGACCAGCAGGCACATATAGAATTAATGCGCCAATTCCGATCTGCATTCCCAAAGCGCCAAACACTGTACGATAATTAATAGTTTTACGATTACTGGATAATAAAAATGCTATCGCCAACAATACAAAAATTCCAACGATACTTAATATAGAACTCATAAAAACCTCACATAAAAAGAAGTAAAAACAACGATGTTAACTACAACTCAAACAGCTATTCGATATAAAGATCAAATAGCCGCTCAATAAGGCTTTGGCAAAATATTAGGGGGCTATAATTTTATGATAGTGAACTGCAATTTGAGCTGCTAGTTTGGCATTATTAAAAACCAAATTAATATTCGAATTTAAGCTCTCGCCTCCTGTTAATTCAGCCACTCTAGCCAATAAGAATGGCGTGCTTTCTTTTCCAATAATACCTTTTTCGACCGATTCTGCGACTGCCTGCTCAATCGCTTGATTTATTTCCAGTTCTGGCATCGCATATTGTTCAGGAATAGGATTAGCAATGACTACACCGCCAGTGAGCCCGATAGACCATTTGGCTTCAATTGCTGAGGCAATAGCTTCTGCGGAATCAAGCCGAACACTGACCTCAAAAGGGCTTGTTCTGGAAAAAAACGCTGGTAGTTTTTTAGTTTGATAACCAATTAAGGGAACACCGAAAGTCTCTAAATATTCCGTCGTCAAACCAAGATCCAGAATCGATTTGGCTCCAGCGCACACGACTGCAACATTGGTATGTGCCAATTCTTGTAAGTCTGCCGAAATATCAAAGCTATACTCCGCACCACGATGCACACCACCAATTCCACCGGTAGCAAAGACTTTAATACCTGCCATTGCTGCTACGATCATTGTTGCTGCAACCGTTGTTGCCCCATTGGTTTTAGCGGCGACAACAAAAGGCAAATCTCTGCGGCTCACTTTAGCAACGGCATGCCCTTCTTTACCCAAAAGTTCAATCTCTTCTACGGATAATCCCGCTTTTAACCGCCCTTTAATAATCGCTATCGTCGCCGGGACAGCACCGTTTTGACGAATAACTTTTTCAACCTCCAACGCTGTTGCTACATTTTGCGGATATGGCATTCCATGAGAAATAATGGTTGATTCCAAGGCGACGACCGGAATATTATTTTTCAATGCTTCAACAACTTCCGGTGCTATATCAAGATATTTATTCATAATTGAACCTCCAAGAGTTTTTTTACACTATCATCAGATAAATTGGGATTATTAGTAAACTCAGAGGATAACGCCATCGCAGCGCAAGCTTGAGCATAACGAACACTGTCCGCAAACGTAATATTTTCCAACCAACAGCAAACCAGTCCCGCCATCATTGCATCACCGGCACCAGTTACATTCACAATATTGACCTTTAATGGCTCTGCCCAGCCAGCCATTCCATCTTTTTCACTAAAATAAACACCACGCGATCCCAAACTTAATACCAATCGTTTAAGCCCCTGCTGGTGAAACCATGTGGCAACGTTTAATACATCGTCATTTGTTTTTATTTCAATACCACTTAATGCTTCAGCTTCCAAGCGATTAGGTTTTAGCGTATGAATATGCGAAAGCCAATTTTTAATTTTCATGGCTTTAAACGTTGAAACTGAATCAACAAATATCGGAATATCAGCACTATTGCTAAAAATCCACGCTAATGTTTTTTCAGTTAAATTACAGTCAAGTACGATAGCATCAGCATGTTGAATAAAAGTAAGTCGCGAAGATAACAGCGCTGGCGTGAGATTCTTTAATATATCCATATCATTAATGGCAACCACCATTTCACCATTGTCATCCAACAACGAAAGATAAGTAGAAGTTGTTTCATTATGTAGCTGATAACATCGGTCAACATAGGCTCCAGCCTGTTTTGTCCGTTCCAATACGGTTTCACCGTACAAATCATCACCGACTACCGAAATCAAGTGTGATTCTTTTCCCAGCATAGCAATATTTTGCGCTATATTTCGCCCCACCCCACCGGGCGTACATTTAATTTTTCCTAAATTAGAATCACCAAAAACAATATTACCCAAAGAGTATCCGGCAATATCCATATTGGTTCCGCCAATTGTCACAACCCGTTGCTGCGGCGATAAAATATAGCCCTTCCCTCTTATTTGACCTTTATGCATTAAATTCATAATGTAACCGGCTACGCTAGAGCGGCTTAATCCCAAATTATCTGCAATTTGTTGTTGAGGCATTAAAGGATCTTTACGTAACAGCTCCAAAATTTGTTGTTCACGATTCATAGTCAACACCTGTTTGTTTTTCAACTTTTGTTTAAGATATCCTATGGCAAAACTAAAAATAAATAGGTTATAATTTAATCTGTGATATGCAGCACAAATTTCGAACAATAAAATTTATATTTTGTGATCTAAAAAGCAAAACAATCTGGCTATACCACTAAAATTTACCTCGCAATTTCCGTCACAATTCTTTATAATCCGCTCAGTTTTTATTTTGTCATGACAAAATAAATTTTCTTCTCTTTGTTCTTTAAAATCCGGTGGAATTATGAATCCAATGTTAAATATCGCTATTCGTGCTGCACGAAAAGCAGGCAATGTGATTGCCAAAGGCTATGAGCGTCCTGACAGTCTTGAAACAACAACCAAACGTGCTAATGACTACGTCACCAATATTGATAAAGAAGCTGAGCAGGCGATTATCGAGGTGATCAAAAAATCTTACCCTGAGCACACTATCATTACTGAAGAGACTGGGGTGATTGAAGGCGAGAACAAAAATGTACAATGGATTATCGACCCACTGGATGGCACCACCAACTTTATCAAATCCTTTCCGCACTTTTCTGTTTCGATTGCTATCCGTGAAAACGGCCGTACTGAAGTCGGTGTCGTCTATGATCCGATTCGTAACGAACTGTTTACGGCGGTGCGTGGCGAAGGCGCTAAATTAAATGAAACTCGTCTGCGGGTGGAAAACAAGCGCGAGCTTGACGGCACCGTGCTGGCAACCGGTTTCCCGTTCAAAGCTAAACAGCATATGCCAACCCAACTCAATATTATGCAGTCTTTGCTGGAAAACGTTGCGGATTTCCGTCGTTCCGGTTCTGCTGCATTAGATTTAGCCTATGTTGCCGCCAATCGCGTGGACGGCTATTTTGAAATCGGGTTGAAACCTTGGGATTGTGCTGCCGGTGATTTGATTGTGCGTGAAGCGGGTGGTATTGTCAGCGACTTTGTCGGTGGGCATAACTATTTGAAATCGGGTAATATGGTTGCCGCTGCGCCACGCATTGCCAAAGCGATTTTGACCAAACTGCAACCGCACTTGAGCGATGAACTGAAAAAATAATATTATTATAAGCATTTCTAAGGCGATTTCTTCAATCGCCTTAGACTGCTGACAA
>NZ_VDHB01000179.1:0-2929 GCF_006227735.1 Testudinibacter sp. 'clade 2' | reverse complement strand
GGTCTTGACAGTAAAAATAGACTCTGTCAGTATGCTCCATGTGACTACTTTGAAATTTGCGACTTCACAGTGCAATGTTTCAAATGAGTTCTGTTTATTTGTGTACTAGCAACCGAATAAATATATTGATTTAAATCAAACCTAAAAAGGCAACTATTATGAAAAAAACATTAATCGCATTATCTGTTGCAGCAGTCGCAGCAACATCAGCCAATGCCGCAGTGGTGTATGACCAAGACGGCGCTAAAGTCGAAGTGGGCGGTTCTTTGCGTGTGTTATTAAGCAAGGACTCTGGTGAGCGTGCGGATCTGAAAAATAAAGGCTCTCGTTTAGTTGTGAAAGGATCGCAAGATCTGGGCAGCGGCTTAAGCGCTTTGGCTAACATTGAATTCCGTTTTGAAAAAGATAATGAAAACGGATTTGACAATGTTGAAACCAAACGTTTGTATGCCGGTTTTAAACAAGATGGTGTAGGAACAATCACCTTCGGACGTCAATTAACCAACTTGGATGATGTTGGTCTGTCTGATTACACTTACGATTTGGGTGGCGTCAACCAAACTCAAACCAGTGCTAACAAATCGGTTAAATTCCGTAGTGCTGAGTGGTCAGGTTTCAGCTTTGGTTTAGACTATATGTTCGGTGAAGCTGACAAAGATGAGTATAACAACAAAGCCGGTTGGGGCGCAGCGTTATTCTATACTGCTGATCTGGCAGCGAATACCCAATTAAATCTGAACGGTGGCTTCAGCCAAGTGAAATCCAATAACGTGGCGGAACACAAAGAGAATGCTTTCACCGTCGGTTCTGAGTTGGTGGTGGACAAATTTGCGATTGCAGTTGACTATTCACAAAATAAATCGACTAACGGTGTAGATTCAATCACTTATCGTTCTATGAGCAATAGTACTGTCAGCGAATTACCGTTTAACAAAAAACGTGAAATCGGTTTAGGTCTGAAATATCAATATCTGGATAATGCCTCTGTTTACGGTCAATACATCTGGGGCAGAGCGGATCAAGTCGATCTGAAAAAAGCAGCGAATTTGCGTGCATGGATTGTTGGTGCAGACTATAAATTACACAAAAATGTGATCACTTATGTCGAAGGCGGCTCATTCAAAGCCAAATACAATGCTGAAATTGGCGGCGGTAAAGACACCGACAACTACGCAGGTGTAGGTTTGCGCGTGTTCTTCTAAGTCTTTGAAAAAAAGCAATAAATCCATAAAGCCGGGTGATTCCGGCTTTTTTTATTATAGGCAGACGAAGGCTGCCTATAAAAACCATACGCTATGCGTATGGAATCAAAGAGCTTAAGCGATGAAAAGAAAAAATCCTCCGATATAATGAACAAGGCTGACAACCAAAATTCAAGATATAGGAGGATATGCCAATGGCAAGTAAGTCCAATGACGATTCGAGTCTATCACACACAAGATGGAACTGTAAGTATCACATAGTCTTTATCCCAAAATTCAGACGAAAAGCGATTTATGGGAAATTACGAATGGATATAGGTAGCATATTACGGCAGTTATGCCATTACAAAAATGTCAAAATAATAGAAGCCCACGCAATGAAAGATCATATTCATATGCTCTTAAAAATTCCGCCAAAGCTAGCAGTATCAAGTTTCATGGGGTATTTAAAAGGGAAATCGTCGCTCATGATTTTTGAAAGACATGCAAACCTAAAATATAAGTATGGAAACCGGCATTTTTGGGCGAAAGGTTATTATTTAAGTACAGTGGGTTTAAATACAAAAGTTGTAGAGGAATATATCAGGAACCAGGAAAAAGAAGACATGATTCAAGATAATTTATCGAAGAAAGAATATGTGGACCCCTTTAAGGGGTAAGCCACAGAGTTATTGTACAGTTGTTAGTCTTTTCACATGCCCCTTGAGGGGCATATGAAGTACTAGGCCCTTATAGGGTAGCCGAAAAACCGCACGTTTCACGTGCGGATTGTTATTTTTTATTCATTTGTTATCGCCAATAGTGTTCAACTCAAATTCCACAAACAACGGGTTGTGATCCGAACTGTCACTCGGTTCAGTCCACGCCTTCAGCACTTGAATATCACGCACAAAAACATGATCCAACGGGTTGTCCATAAACGTCAGGCGCAGGTCTGGCTGGAACCGCACTTCGTTTAAGGCATATTGTTTGGCAAGCGTTTGGATTAAATCTAAACGTTTGCCACTCCAGCTATTGAAATCGCCTGCGAGAATAATCGGACCTTGATGCCGACTGACCAAATGAAACATTTCGCGCAGTTGATTGTGGTAGTTTTCAGGATTCCATTCAAAATTGACCAAATGGAGATTGATGACTAGCAAAGTGCGGTCACCGCTGAGAGGATAAACTGCCGCTTGGGCAATTTTGGGTATCCGAATCCAAGGTTCGTTTTCACTGCCGACACAATACTGTTGCGGCAATTGGTGAGATAACAGCATCACGCCTGACATATCACCATGGTAGGCAAAAGTGCCGGCTTGCACCCCGTGCCAGCTGGCGGGTGCAGATAAAAAGTGCGGTATTTGGTTTTGTTCGGTCGCTTCTTGCAGTAATAAGAAATCCGCTTGTGCCGAATATTGCTGAATAGCTTCCTGCCAGCCGGGATCTTGCCCTTTGTGTAAATTCCAAACAAGTAGTTGATAGCGCGCTTTTTCCGCCAGATTTTCTCTCGTTGCGACATGTTGCCGAAAACAAACAGTGTTATTTGAAAGTGCGGTCTGCTGGTAGTTGTCGGTATCTAAATTGATAGTTGTAATTTTAGGTTGGCTAAAAATCGTCAGTGGGCGCAGGAAGTGGTATCCCAAGCCCATGATAATGACGAGCACCAATAAAAAAAAACGTGATTTTTTCATTTAATCCTCTGTAGTATGAAAAATCTCTCGGAAGCATAGGGTCTGTTGATCTTT
>NZ_VDHB01000178.1:0-7977 GCF_006227735.1 Testudinibacter sp. 'clade 2' | reverse complement strand
TTCTTAGTACTATTTCATTTAATGAATCTAATTTGTCGCCATGAAATAGGCGATCATTTAATTCCCATAAATGTACCTTAAATCCTTCTAATATCTTTATATCTGATGGATCCTTCCAGAAAAGAGATAGCTTATCAAAATATTGATTAATTTCATCAAGTGTAACTTTAGAAAGTAATTTTTTAATTTCATCCAGCATTTCTTGATTGATAGATTGTAATTGGCTGATATTCAATTTCTCAGGATATTGCTCTATAAGCTGATATAAATTTCTTATCATTTTAATAAAACTCCTAATTGTGTTGCTACATTAGAGCAGGTTGAACATGGCTTTTTAGGCGTGTTGTGTCCTTTACCGGATGTACCAATATTAACAGCACGCCCCCGCGCACCTTTTAAAGATTGACCTGCATATAATGCTTGATTCATACAGCCAATTTCTGCGCAATATCCATGCCAGGGAGCCCTTTCCTTTATTGGGACATTATCTAATGCTGTTTGCATAGATGGATGCATCGGAGTATTAGAGCCGCTAATGTCGGTATATGTTCTGCCATTAACCTTTAATTCAGCAGCTGCACCTCTTAATTTACCATTACTTAGCGCAATATCTGCACTTTTTTCTGCGCTTTTTCTATTTATAATTCTTTTATACTTAAGTTGTGTTTTTATCTTATGTGTAATACTGGCACCAACCTTCGCCCCTCGTGTACTCACAACGTTATAACTATTTTTAAGTGCTTTTGCAATTCCCTTGCCAAAAATCGCAGTGGGCGGAATGACGAATTCGACACCAATCAGCAAAATTCGCTCAAACAGGGAAAACGCTTCGGCAATCTCGGCATATTGTGCTTTGCCGGAGCCGATAAAGACATTCGCAGAGCCGGAATTGATTTTAGCATCACAGGTGGTTCTATCCCCTTTGCGTGCCACCGGTAAGCCATTGACAAACACCGTCTCGCTGCCTTCGGCAATCATGGTCGGCGGGGAATGGTCTTTACAGGCGATAGTGACATCACTATTATCCATCGCCGCATAAGCTAACGGTAGATTATTGGCGAAAACATTCGGGCTGCCGAGAATAATGGTGCCGTCGGGGTCGGGTGGGGTGAAGAAACTTTCAACTTTACTTTTGACGGTATCGATGCCGGAAGACACCGCCGGGTTGAGCAAAATGCCCATGCCAACCACAAAGCCACCAAACCCACCGAGCAGAAATGTAGCGGCGCCTAACACAGCAGCACTCACGAGTGCACCGGCAACCGCACCGGCAAGGGCAGCCCAGAAGCTGCGGTGTTTAATGGTGTCGGTTTGCCGCGCAGCGGGCTCAACCACCTCGCGCGCACCGACGAGGCGGACTTGAGAGCGCGGAAAGCTGTTGATGCGAGCGGTGATGCGTTGAACGGCATCCGCCGCCAGTTGTTCCCCGTGTGTTAACAAGCTGATTATCCTTTTAAATTTTTAAAATGATGACACTTCCTTAACATCTGAGGTGAAAATATACCTTATTTTGACAGAATGATTCAATTATTAAATTGCCTTATTATCAAATTGGCTATAGTCATTTGTTCTTATCATCAAAGCTTAGCAGCAGAGTTTATCCGCAGGTGAAATCGGTGCGTTACTCGACCAGATAGTCGCTCAGCACATCAATCGGGGCGCCTCGAACAAGCTTATATTTAGCAAGGATAAATCGATTAAGCCCGGCTTCTTGAGAAAAGCGGACGATAAAGGTCTGTAGTGTTCCACTAATTCAACAGTCCCGAATAAGCTATTTTTGTAAAAACTGGTGGTAAGCCATTATTTAACATACACCTTCACATCCAGCAGTGGTTTATTATCTTTTACTAGCTGCGGCTCAAATAATCCCCATAGCACACCCACTTATAAGTGGTTAACGCTTCCAAGCCCATCGGACCGCGGGCATGCAGTTTTTGCGTGCTGACCGCTACTTCGGCGCCTAGGCCGAATTGCGCGCCGTCGGTGAAACGGGTGCTGGCGTTGACATACACGGTTGCCGAATCCACTTGATTGACAAACTGGCGTGCTAAGGCTTGCGATTCGGTGAGAATGCCGTCGGAATGGTGGCTGCCGTATTCTTGGATATGGGCAATAGCCTGTTGAATATCCTCGACAATCACCACATTCATATTGTTACACAACGCTTCGTTACGCAAACTGTCGTCGCTAACCGCACTGACTTCTGCGCCGCTTTGCTGTAATAACGGCAACGCTTGCTCATCGGCAAAATAGTGGACGTTTTTGTCGGCAAGTTGTTGCACCAAGTGCGGTATAAATTCCGCTGCAATATGACGTTGCAGCAGTAAAGTCTCCAAAGCGTTGCAAGCGCTTGGGCGCTGGGTTTTGGAATTGTCGATTAATGCCAAGGCACGGTTGCGATCCGCACTTTGCTCAACAAACAGATGGCAAATGCCGATGCCGCCGACAATCACCGGAATGGTTGAATTCTCTTTGCACAGTTGGTGCAAGCCTGCGCCGCCACGAGGGATAATCATGTCCACATAGCGATCCATTTTCAGTAGTTGCATCACTAAAGTGCGGTCAGGATCGATAATCGCCTGTACTGCTTCGCCCGGTAAACCGGCTTGTTTTAGTGCGTCTTGTACCACTTGCAGCAATACTTGGTTGGTATGACGGGTTTCTTTACCGCCGCGCAAAATCACGGCATTACCGGTTTTCAAACACAGTGAGGCGACATCAATGGTGACATTTGGGCGGGCTTCATAAATAGTCGCCACCACCCCCAACGGCACGCGTACTCGCTGAATCGAGAGCCCGCTGTCCAAGGTACTGCCGTCAATCACCTTGCCAACCGGATCGGCAAGCGTGACCACGTGGCGCACATCATCAGCAATACCTTTTAAACGGGCTGAGGTCAGCAATAAACGGTCAATAATTGCGGCACTGATCCCCTGCGCTTCGGCATTGGCAATATCAACCGCATTCGCCGCCAGAATCTCGGCCTCTCGGGTTTCTAACTGCTCGGCAATCACCCGCAGCGCTTGGTTTTTTTCCGCACTGGATAGTTGCGCCAATTCAAACGCTGCTTGCTTCGCCTGTTTGCCCATTTCCACTAAATTGATTGTCATTGTTATATCCTTTTCTACTTCTACTCTCTTTTCCAACGCCGCTATGCCGCTTGACTGTCTCCTCTTCGCTGTATAAAAAATGGAAGAGCAAGGCGGAAAGCACAGCTGAAGTGGGGCTTCAGCGAGCATTTCCAACGCCTCTATTCCGTTTTTTAGACCGAGAGAATCACCATATCGTCACGGTGAATAGCCACCGCCCCATATTCATATCCGAGCGTTACTGCGATATCTGCCGATTTTTTGCCTTTGATCAGCTCCAATGCGTCACTGTTATAACAGGCTACACCAATCGCAATATCTTTACCTTGTTGCGTACGAATCCGCACGACTTCGCCGCGCGAGAAACGCCCTTCGATTTGTACGATGCCGGCAGGCAGCAAAGAACGATATTTCTCCAAGACCGCACTTTCAGCCCCTTGATCAACCACCAGTGTGCCGGCTGACGGGGCGGCAAACAACCACTGTTTACGACTTTGTAATGGCGAAAGCAACGCTTTGAATTTGGTGCCGATTGCTTTGTCTTGCGCTAAATCGAGGATCACATTGTCTTGACTGCCCGGTGCGATAATGGTTTCGATGCCGGAGCGGGTGGCAATATCGGCAGCGGTGATTTTGGTGCTCATGCCGCCGGTACCCAAACCAGACACGCTGCCACCGGCAATTGAACGGATATGATCGGTGATTTTATCTACTTGCACAATCAGTTTTGCCGCCGGATTAGCGCGCGGATCACTGTCGAATAAGCCTTGTTGGTCGGTTAATAAATAGAGCTGATCCGCATTCGCCAAAATCGCCACTAATGCCGATAGATTATCGTTGTCGCCCACTTTGATTTCCGCTGTTGCCACGGCATCATTTTCATTAATAATCGGAATAATTTGGTTATCGAGCAACGCATTCAGGGTGTCACGCGCATTCAGAAAACGTTCGCGATCTTCCAAATCAGCACGGGTCAGTAGCATTTGCCCGATATAAATATCATAAATTTCAAACAGTTGCTCCCAAATACGAATCAATTGACTCTGCCCGACAGCAGCTAAAAGCTGTTTTGAGGCGATGGTCGGTGGCAATTGCGGATGATTCAAATAGTGCCGTCCCGCTGCCATGGCACCAGAGGTGACAATCACTATCCGATGTCCTAGCTGCTGCAATTGTGCGCACTGACGCACGATATTGAGTAAGTGTGGTCGATTGAGCTTGGGCGAACCTTGGGTTAAAACGCTGGTGCCGAATTTCAGCACAATGGTTTTTTGTGCTGGCTTGTTTTTTTGCTCCGGCTTGTCAGAATGCGAATGTTTTTGCATGATTATTGATCTACAATAAATAAAAAATGATGATTACGTTACCATTAATCCAGCGAAAAATCATTTAATAAAATGCCTTTTACTTGGGGTTTTACTCGGAGAAATCATGTCGATAAACGTTACCGCACCCGACCATAGTGAACAGCAGGAGATCACCCGCCTTTGTGTGCATACCGCACTTTTACTGCTGCAACACGGTGCCGAAAGCACCCTGGTCAGCCAAATCGCTGCGCGTCTGGGCAAGGCGCTGGGGGTGGAAAGCGTGGAGGTGGCACTCACCGCCAATGCTATCGTACTGACCACCTTGCACCAAGGGCATTGCATTACTACGGCTCGTCGCAATCAAGATCGCGGTATCAATATGCATGTGGTCACTGAAGTGCAGCATATTGTGATTGCCGCCGAACATAAAATCTACGACAGTTATACCGTGCGCAAAAAACTACAAGCAATTAAGCCGCTAAAATATAACCGTTATTATGTGTTACTGATGGTTGGGCTGTCCTGTGCCTCGTTTGCCCATCTTGCCGGCGGCGATGCGCTAATCTGTCTGATCACCTTTTTGGCCGCCTGTGCAGCGATGTTAGTACGGCAGGAACTTGCGATGCGTCACTATAATCCAATCATTGTGTTTGCCTGTACCGCATTTGTGGCAACCTGCATTTCCGGCTTATCACTGCGTTTTCATTTGGGCAACGACTCGCAAATTGCGATTGCATCCAGCGTGTTGCTGCTGGTGCCCGGTTTTCCGTTTATTAATGCACTATCCGATATTCTGAAAGGCTACACCAATATGGGAATCGGGCGTTGGGCGCTGGCGACGGTGCTAACCTTTGGTGCTTGCATTGGCATTGTGTTTGCCTTGAGCCTACTGAATATTCAACAATGGGGAGGCTGAGATGGATCTGCTGCTCATTTTGCTGGACGATATGTTTTTTTCCGCCATTCCGGCGATCGGTTTTGCCCTGTTGTTTAATGTGCCACAAAATGCACTGAAATACTGTGCACTACTCGGGGCGTTAGGGCATGGTTTTCGTAAATTGTTGTTACTCACCATTGATATGCCGCTGGTGTTTGCCACATTCTTTGCAGCAGCACTGATCGGTTTTATCGGCGTTTATCTGTCACAGCGCTATTTGGCACACCCAAAAGTGTTCACCGTGGCAGCGATTATTCCGATGATTCCTGGCGTATTTGCCTACAAAGCGATGATCGCCGTTGTGCAAATCCACCATATCGGCTATTCTGAAGCCCTGTTCCAACAAGCCGTTGATAATTTTGTCAAATCCGGTTTTATTCTTGGCGCATTGGCGTTCGGCTTGGCGCTGCCCGGCTTGTTGTTCTACCGCCAGCGCCCTGTTATTTAGTGATAGGATCCGAATTATGCAAATCAGTCTGATCGTCGCTTTCACCCAAAATCGGGTAATCGGCAGAGATAATCAAATGCCATGGCATTTACCGCGTGATTTAGCGTGGTTTAAACGCAACACCCTGAACAAACCGGTGATAATGGGGCGCAAAACCTTTGAATCGATTGGTCGCCCGTTGCCGAACCGCACTAACATTGTGTTGTCGCGTCAGCCATTTGTGCATGAAAATGTAACATGGGCGGACAGCCTACCAACCGCACTTGGTTTGTGCGAAACAGCTGACGAGGTGATGATTATCGGCGGTGGCGAGTTGTTTAAACAAAGTTTACCCTTAGCCGATAAACTGTATTTAACCGAGATTCAAACTGCACTTGACGGCGATACGTTTTTTCCGACGCTTAATTTAAATGACTGGCATATTGTAGAAGACGAACTAGCAACTGCCGATGATAAAAATGCTTATGCTTGTCGATTTTTAATCTTAAAGCGAAAAAACAAAACGGGGCAATAACACCCCGTTTGTATTGTTAGCGATACAATACTGTTATTTCACACGCGCTACATATTCACCGGAGCGAGTATCCACTCGAATCACTTCGCCGATTTGTACGAACAATGGCACTTTCACCACGGCACCGGTGCTTAAGGTCGCTGGTTTGCCGCCGGTACCGGCAGTGTCGCCTTTCAAACCCGGATCGGTATCCACGATTTCCAACTCGACAAAGTTTGGAGGAGTGACGGAAATCGGTGCACCGTTCCATAACGTCACAATACATTCCGCTTGATCCAACAACCATTTGTCGTTGTCGCCCACCGCTTTGGCATCGGCTGACAACTGCTCAAAGGTTTCGTTGTTCATAAAATGCCAAAAGTCTTCATCTTTATATAAAAAAGTCAAGTTGGTATCCATCACATCCGCCGCTTCCACGGTGTTGCCGGATTTAAAGTTCACGTCCAAGACTTTGCCGGAAATCAGTTTGCGAATACGAGTACGGGTGAACGCTTGACCTTTGCCCGGTTTCACAAATTCGTTTTCAACGATAACGCAAGGTTCGCCGTCCTGCATAAATTTAAGACCCGGTTTAAAATCACTGGTAGAATAGGTTGCCATAATGTCCTCATTACTTGAAAAAAGTCTGATCTTAAGACAAGATCAGATAAAATTTTAATAAAACTTGTCTATGATAACTCAAAACACCCTGCTTAGAGAAGAGCCAAGCTGGCTAGATTACCTTGCAAAGGCGATAAATGATCCGCAAAAATTGCTGGAGCAACTCGATCTACCACTAAATCAATTTAAAAATGATATTTCAGCACGTCGATTATTCCCATTGCGCGTGCCACAACCGTTTGTCGACAAAATGGAAAAGGGCAATCCGCAAGATCCCCTTTTGCTGCAAGTGATGACATCACAACAGGAATTTTTTCAAGCACAAGGTTTCAGTCAAGATCCGCTGCAAGAGCAGCAAAGTGCGGTGCCGGGCTTATTGCATAAATACCATAACCGAGTGTTATTAATGGTGAAAGGCGGCTGTGCGGTGAACTGTCGCTACTGCTTTCGCCGCCATTTTCCGTATCAGGACAACAAAGGTAACAAACAGAACTGGCAAACCGCACTTGACTATATCGCAGCTCACCCCGAAATCGAAGAGGTGATATTTTCCGGTGGTGATCCACTGATGGCGAAAGATCACGAGTTGGACTGGTTGATCAGCCGTTTGGAGCGGATTGCACATGTTAAAACCCTGCGGATTCATACCCGATTGCCAGTGGTGATTCCACAGCGAATTACCAGCGTACTTTGCCAGCGTTTAGCGGTTTCACGCTTAAACAAAGTGCTGGTCACCCACATTAATCACCCGAATGAAATTGACCGCACTTTAGCCGATCATATCGCGCATTTGAAAGCGGCAAATGTGGTACTGCTCAATCAAGCGGTGCTCTTAAAAGACGTAAATGACAATGCACAATTGTTAAAACAATTAAGCGATAAACTGTTTAGTGCAGGCATTCTACCCTATTACCTGCATTTGCTCGATAAAGTGCAAGGCGCAGCGCATTTTTATCTGGACGACAAGCAGGCGTTGGCAATTTATCGCGAGCTGCAAAAAATCAGCTCCGGATATCTCGTGCCTAAGCTGGCACGTGAAATTGCCGGTGAGCCGAATAAAACCTTATTAGGGTCTGTTGATC
>NZ_VDHB01000177.1:0-12436 GCF_006227735.1 Testudinibacter sp. 'clade 2' | reverse complement strand
AAGTTAAACACAGTTGCTATTATGTTTGAATAAAACAAACCGACAAATCCGACCGACAGCACAGAGAGCATACGATGAAACCCTTTGACAGCAAACAATTACACTGGACGCGGCCGCCGCAACAGTTCAGCATCGCCGACGACAAAATCACCATCACCACCCAAGCACACACCGATTTGTGGCAGAAAACCTATTATCATTTTGCGAACGACAATGCGCCCGTGCTGCAAATGCAAACCGACGAAGCGTATTTTTCCTTTACCGTCAAAACCGATTTTTCAGACAGCCGCACCCGCTTCGACCAATGCGGCGTGGTGCTGTATCTGGATTCGGAAAACTGGCTCAAAGGCTCGGTGGAGTATGAAAACGAGCAGTTCCAACATTTGGGCAGCGTCGTCACCAACCGCGGCTATTCCGATTGGGCCACCACCGAAATCGACGCGGCGGTGAAATCCATGTGGTACCGCTTAAGCCGCCGCGAAAGCGATTACTGCATCGAATGCTCGACAGACGGCGAGGTGTTTCAGCAAATGCGGATTTGCCATTTGGAACAAGGCAGCGGCAGCATCCGCTTCGGCGTGTATGCCTGCTCGCCGGAAGTCTCCTCCTTCACCGCCGTATTCACCCAGATGGCAATCAGCGAATGCAAATGGTTGGCACACACCGGACAACAGCCGGATTAACAAACAGGCCGTCTGAACCGCACTTTTACCTGTTTGAAAAAAGCAAAGTGCGGTTTCAGACGGCATCTGCACCGCCATATTCCAACAAACATTTCATCAATAATTCAATCTTGGCGATGTTGCGGCTGTTGGGCGGATAGACCAAATACAGCGCATCATCGCCATTGTCCGCCGTCGGTTTGACCTGCCAGTCCGGCAGAATAGGGATTAAACGACCCTCTGCCAATTCCTCGACCATCAGCCATTCGGGGAGATGGATAATGCCGATATTCGCCAAGGCATAGGCTTTGAGCAGCGCTACGCTGTTGGCAATCAATGTGCCGTCGGTGCGAACGCTTTTGGGCTTGTGCCCTGGTTTGGAAAAATGCCAGTATTGCACCTGCCCGTTGGCACGGTAGGCTAGGCAGTTGTGTTGCAATAAATCGTCTGGTTTTTGGGGCGTGCCGCAGTTTGCCAGATAGGCGGGTGAAGCACACAGCAGCCGTGGGTGGGTGAACAGGCGTTTGGCGATGACATTGGGGCTGTCCACCTGACCAATCCGCACGGATAAATCCACTCTGTCCGCTGCAAAATCCACATATTCATCGCTTGCCGCCACTTCCAATTTGATTTTGGGGTATCGCTGGGCAAAGGCGGTTAAAACAGGGGCGATAATGGGCGTTAAGGCAAGGAAAAAGCTGATTTTCAGCTTGCCTTGCGGCTCGTTTAATTCGGATGCCAATGCCGCATTTGCCTGTGCCAACTCGTCTAAAATCGGCAAGGTTTTTTCTAAATACAGCACGCCTGCGTTGGTCAGCGAAATCTGCCTGGTGCTGCGGGAAAATAATTTCACTTCAAGGGCTTGTTCCAAATTATCAATTTGCCGTGTGACCGATGATACCGCCAGATCCAAGGCTTGGGCGGTGCGGCTGAAACTGCCGGTTTCGGCAACGGAATGAAAAACGTTGAGGGCGGAAAAATAGTCCATGGTTTTGCCTTTTTTGCAAAAGTGTTTTGTATTTTGGCTATATTATCATTTTTTACGAAAACCGCTATCCTCTACTCCATTCAGTTTTAGGAGTCAAAAAATGAGCAAAAAAGTTATCTTTAATCAAACCGGCGATGCCGGTGTTTTAGAAATCATCGATGTAACTGTTGCCGCGCCGCAAGCCAACGAAGTGCAAATCAAAGTACAGGCCATCGGCTTAAACCGTGCCGAGATTATGTACCGCAACGGCCAATATGTGATTGACCCTGTTTTTCCTGCCCAATTGGGTTATGAGGCGGCCGGTGTGGTATCGGCGGTTGGTGAGAGCGTGGCAGACGTGGCCATCGGCGACAAAGTGGCGGTGGTGCCGTCATTTATGTTTACCGAATACGGCACTTACGGCGAAACCGTCAATCTGCCTGCCCATGCCATCGTCAAATTCCCTGGCAACATCAATTTTCAACAAGCGGCGGCAAGTTATATGCAATATGTCACCGCTTATGGGGCATTGATTGAATTGGGCAAATTAAAACAGGGCGATGTTGTGTTGATTAATGCGGCGGCAAGCAGCGTCGGCATTGCGGCGATTCAAATCGCCAAAATGATCGGTGCGGTGGCGGTGGCGGTCATTCGAAACAGCAGTAAAAAACAAGCCTTGCTGGATGCCGGTGCGGATTATGTGCTGACCGCCGAGCAGGATTTGCTTGCCGAAGTGAGCGCCATCAGCGGCGGCAAAGGGGCGAATATGGTGTTTGACCCCGTGGGCGGTGCGAATGCGGCGCAATTTGCCAAAGCGATGGCAATGCAAGGCATGTACTTTATTTACGGTGCCTTGGATTACGCTAATTTAGAAATCGGCGTGATGGATATTTTGGCGAAGCATTTGACTTTCCGCGGCTATGAACTGTTTGAAATCACCACAGATTCAGCCGCGCTTGCTCAAGCCAAAGCCTTTGTCAACCAAGGTTTGGCAAGCGGTGCATTAAGCCCTGTGATTGACCGCGAATTTGAGTTTGACCATATCCGCGATGCCCACCGCTATATGGAAAGCGGCACGCAAATCGGCAAAATTGTGGTGAATGTCTCATAACAGGAGCAAAAAATGAACACCCCCAATTTATCCATTTTAGGCCAAGACAACAGCCATTTGTTTCATCCAAACCACAACGTCGATACCCACACATCATTGCCCCCAGAGCTTGCCCGGCACCAAGCGATGAGCCGGGTATTTGAGCAGGGCAAGCTCACTTTTGGGCTGATTGCCCCGTTTAAAGGCTATCCCAACACCGCCAAACCGGACATTGCCGATATGGGCGATTTGGCAGCGCTTGCCGAGAAATCGGGCTTTGCCGCATTGTGGCTGCGTGATGTGCCGTTTTACGATCCCAATTTCGGCGATGTCGGGCAAGGTTTAGACCCCTGGGTGAGTTTGGGCTATTTGGCGGCACGCACCCGCACAATCGCCCTTGGCACCGCAGGCATTGTCAGCCCTTTGCGTAATCCGTATCACACCGCAAAAGCGGCGGCAAGCATGGACGCATTGTCTGGCGGACGCTTTATTTTAGGCTTGTCCAGCGGCGACCGCCCGGTTGAATATCCGATTTTTGCCCAAGATTTTGCCAACCGTGCCGAGCGTTTCCGCGACGAATGGCGGATTATCCGCACTTTAACCGCCCCTAAAACCCATGATTTCCCTGTGATTGACAGCCCATTTTACGGCACGATGTCGGGCAATGTGGACGTATATCCGAAAACGCCGCACCGCCTGCCGATGGTGGCCATCGGGCGGGCAAGGCAAGAATTGGATTGGCTTGCCAACGAAAGCGACGGCTGGATTTGGCACGGCGTCAATCCCAAAGATACCGGCAATATCGTGCAAACCTTGGCGGAGTTGAACCAAGACGGCTACTGGCGGCCTTTCGGCTATGCCAATTTTGTGGATTTGAGCGACAAGCCGAACGATGAAGCCAAGCTGCACCACAACATCTTTTTAAGCGGCGGCTCAAACCGTTTGCTGGAATTTTGGCAAGCGCAAAAAGAACAAGGGTTGGCACACATTACCATCAACCTGAAACCGTCCCGCCGCCCCGCCGAAGAAGTGTTGCAGGAGCTGGGCGAGAATGTGATTGCCAAGCTGTAATGGTAATATATAGTCGAAGAAATTAGATTCTGATACAAGGCGGCGAGCCGCAGACAGTGCAGATAGTACGGCAAGGCGAGCCAACGCCGTAGCAGAAACTAATTTCTTCGACTATAGTGAATAAAATACCATTTCCAAAGCATTTCCCCGTTCTGATTGCCATCGATTTTAGATCCATTGCCAAACAATGGTTTGCAAGCCGATAAAATCAAGGAAAAGCTATCCAAACCTAAACCCAAAGGAGTTTACCCATGACGACACCACTCCCCCCGAAGCACTGGTCGGCATTCCCGGCGGCACGCTGATTACCGCCACGCCGGAAGAGGGGCGCCAATTGGCCATGATGATTGCCCGCCATACCATCCACCAAATTCAACCGGATTTGGACGTACTCAAAGCCGGCCGACCGGCGTATTCGACCGACCCCAGCAGCCTGACCGCCGCCGCCCAAGTGGTTGCCATTGAATTTGCCACCATTGCGGCAGCGAACAATTATTGGCGCAGCTAAATTTTTCTGCTCAAAAGGCCGTCTGAAATACCGCCCCTTCAAAGTGCGGTTTCAGACGGCCTATTCACCCGCCCCAAAACCGCACCGGGCAGATTGCCGCCAAGTGCGGTTTTCACCCTATCCCAACGGGTTAAAACGGCACCAATTCGCCGCCATCCGGAGCCACCGCTTTGGCGGCAATGCCTTTTCCCTGCACAAAGCGGCGCATTTTCCGGCGGCTAACCGTGGCGTGGTTCAGCGCGTCCATAAGCACGCGATGATTTTGGTTTCAGGCAGCCTGGCATGAAAACGGCGGGTTTTGGCTTTCGATTTTATAGTCGAAGAAATGAGTTTCTGCTACGGCGTTGGCTTGCCTTGTCGTACTATCTGTACTGTCTGCGGCTCGCCGCCTTGTATCAGAATCTAATTTCTCCGACTATAGCTTTCCGGCTGCATGCATTCCTTGGCGCAGGCGAGGTAGTCATGGCGGCTGTTGCCGCTGGTTTCTTGGCGAGCCAACGCCGTAGCAGAAACTCATTTCTTCGACTATAGTTAGCTTCCAAACACGTTTTGTTTAAACCGTTCCACATACGTCGCCACCTGCGGTTTGACGTTCAGATACTGCCCCACTGCCGAAAAATAATGATTTATTTATTTTGCGATTAACTCTTTTGCACCAGCCACATAATAATGGCGGCTGTTGGCGCTGGTTTCCCCGCGTGCCAGCAGCAGCAAGGCTTGGGCTTTGTGTTGTTTGGCGGCGTGATTGCCGCCGTCGCTTGCCAGCACGATGTCGGCAAGCTCCGCCGCCCATTGCGGGTCTTGCCGGTTCAGGGCGTCGCGCGCGGCGGCCAGCACGGCTTTTTCTCCGCCCATCATCGCGATGGTTTTGTCGGCTTTTTCTTTGGCGGGCAAGGGGTGGATATGGGTCGGGTTGCCGTCAAACCAGCCGACATACAGGCTGTAGATGCCGCGCACGGTCCAATCCACCGAGCCGTAGTATTCGCCCAGATACGGCAGTTTTGCGTATTTTTCGGGCAGGCGCACGGTTTCGGCGGCTTGGTCCATGCTCATGCCTTGGTTGATGCAGTTCAGCGTTTCGGTGAACACGTAATCCAGGGCGTTGCGAAAGTTGGTCAGCTCTGCCTTGATTTTGGTTCTGCCGATCACAGGCCGGGTGTGTCCGAGCAATAAGGCATTGGCGTTTAAGGCAATCAGTTTATCCAGCGAGGCAATCCATGTATCCAAATCACGGCTTTGTCCGCCGCGCAAGGGCGAGGTGTTCGGCCAGCAGCCCGAATAATTGTCGCCGCAGCACACCGCTTGATAGTCAGGCAGCCACACGTAAATCATGTCGTCCGCTTCGCCGCGGGCGGCAATCAATTCAATCTTCACGCCGTCAATATTGCGGGCGATATTGGTCTCGTTTTTGTACAGCGTGGTGGGGGCGAGAAAGGCGCGTTTGGCACGGTTCAACGCGACGCCTTCAC
Source organism: Testudinibacter sp. 'clade 2' (assembly GCF_006227735.1). Taxonomy (NCBI): domain Bacteria; kingdom Pseudomonadati; phylum Pseudomonadota; class Gammaproteobacteria; order Pasteurellales; family Pasteurellaceae; genus Testudinibacter; species Testudinibacter sp. 'clade 2'. Next base: position 6,669 of record NZ_VDHB01000177.1, on the reverse strand, counting down.
GAATGCCGTAGCCTTGCGACAAGGCTTCTTCGTCGCTCAATTCGTAGCCCATTTGCTTGATACCGCGTTGTTCAAACACGTCTTTTAATTGGTTCATGCGCGGCAGTGACGGCTTGACCGGGGCAAAGGCGATAACTTCAGGCTGCGTGTCGGCAAACACGCCTGCGCCGCCGCGGTGGTCGGGGTGGCCGTGGGTGTAAATAATGGTTTTCACAGGCTTGTCGGTGTGCTCGGCAATCAGCTTTTTCAAGGTTTCGCCGCGCACGTCGCTGTCCAGCGTATCCACCAAGATCACCGATTGTTCGCCGATGATAAACGTGGCATTGCTGTGGCCGTAGCCCACCGCTTGGTAGACTTTATTCGGCACGATTTCATACACGCGGGTTTGATATTGCGCGGCAAAATCACGCAGTTTCTGCTCGCCGTCGGCTAATGCTTTGGGTGCAAAACTGACCGCACTTTTGCTGGTGTCGGCAAAGGCTTTGTTGCCCAGCACGGGCAAGGCCAGGGATACGGCAAATAATCGGGTGAAACTGCGGCGGCTTAATGCTTCGGGTGGCATGGTTTTGTCCTGTCTGTTGTCTTATAGTGAAATAAAATCAGAAATCTACGGCGTTGGCTGCGGCTTAGCTCGAAGAGAACGATTTACTAAGGTGCTAAAGCACCCAGTAAATCAGCTCCGCCTTGTATCTTTACTTATTTTATTTCACTATTATTGATAATTAAATTCAAACGTTTGCACCAAATCAGGGTGCAAACTTCTGCCGACGATACACATATCGGTGACCGCACTTTCCACCGCTTGGCGCACTTCCGCGTTAAATGCTTGCTTGAGATTGAATTTCAGTGCCAATTTTTTGATGCGAAATTCCTTCATCGACACTTCTTTGTCGGCCACTTCCGCCGTGCAGCCGGAAAAATCCGCCCCCAGGCTTTCCGCGCGCAATGCCATAATGGTCAAGGCGCAGGCGGCAAAGCTGCCGGCCAGCAGTTCCACCGGGGAAGGGTTGCCCGGCAAGCCGCCGGCAATAGCGGGGCCGTCGGTAAAAACCGTTTGCGGGCTGTCGGGGTAGGTGATGTGTTGGCGTAATTGGCCTTGGTAGGCAACGGTAATGTGATTCATCAAGCGGTTCCTTGTTTAGAAATTTAAAAGTGTGTTAACGGTTGGGTTTTCAGGCAGCCTGTTTTGGTTTATTGCCCGAACACCACGCGTTCAAAGCGCTGCACGTAATCGGCAATTTGCGGCCGGGTGTGCAAATAATCCCGCAGCGGCCAGTCAAAATCGCTCACCAGCCAGTTGGCAAACAGCCCGGCAAGGGTGGCGTCAATGCTGGTGGGCTCGCTACCGAAGAAAAACGGCTTGTCGCCCATGTAGGCCAGCACCGCGTCGATATCGGCTTGGGCAAACGCGTAAATCTGCGCCGGCGTGTGCCGCCCGATGCCGTGGCCGTGCATTTGGGTACGCACGTTTTCGCGCATGGTGGCGGCGATGCCGTCCTTCATCTCCTCAGGCACGCCGCCCAACATTTGGTTGCGCAAAAAATCATTGCCTGCGGGGTCGATAAAGCGGCTGTACACGTTGGCCCAATAGCTGCGCTCTTCCAACATCACCCGAAACGCACGCCCCACGGCTTGCTGTTCGGCAGTCAAAGTGCGGTCGATGTCGAGCGAGAAATGGCGTTCCAGATGGGCCTTAATTAACTCGCTGTCGGCGATTAACGTTTCGCCGTCTTGCAATACCGGCACTTTGCCCCGGGGCATTTTGGAGAAATCGGCAATATATTCAAGCGTGTAATCCGCGCCCGACAAAGCCAGCAGCGCTTCGGCCTTATAGGCAAAAAGGGAAAACGAACGGCAGTTTGCCGCGCCGGGAATGGTGTAGAGTTTTAACATGGGGTGCTTCCTTTGCATAAATAAAGCTGCATTATAAGCTTCCAAATCAAGAATGGAATCGGATAAAATGAAACAAACTATTTCATATTTGGAACGCAAACATGGATTTAAACAGCATCAAAATGTTTATCGTCATCGCCCAGGCGGGCACCTTTGCCGGCGGCAGCCAGCGGATCGGCGTGCCGATTGCCACATTGAGCAGAAAAATCAAGGAGCTGGAGCAAGATATCGGCGTGCAATTGTTTGAACGCTCCACCCAAGGGGTGCGGCTCACCTTAACCGGGCAGCAATTGTATGAGCAGGCGAATTTCAGCATCGAAACGCTGGACGAAATCGAGCGGCGGATTAAACACAACGAAAGCCGACTAAAGGGCAAACTGCGCCTGAGCATGCCGCAGAGTTTTGAATTGTGGTGGACGCTGCTCGACGATTTTACCCGCGCGTATCCGGATATTGCGCTGGAGGTGGTGGGCAGCAACCGCAAGATCGATTTATTGGAAGAAGGCATCGACGTGGCCTTGCGGGTGGGCGATTTGCAAACCGAGGCGCTGATCGCCAAAAAAATCACCGACGTCCGCCTGATGCTGGTGGCCAGCCCCGAATGGCTGGCGCGTTTCGGCATGCCCGCCGCGCCGCAAGATTTGGCCGCGCTCCCCTGTGCGGGCTGGATGTCCGGCAGCGGGCAAACACTGCGCTGGCAGCTGGGCGCACACCCGCAGCGCATCACCCCGCAATTTGGCAGCAACGATTACCAGCATCTGCGCCATCTGGCGCTGCAAGGCAAGGCGGTGTGCGATCTGCCCGATTTTCTGGCCCGGCCGCTGATTGAGGCGGGCAAGCTGGTGGCGGTTTTGCCCGACTACCCTTTCCCCGCCCAGCCGGTGCATTTGCTGTATCCCTCGCACCGCCATCCGTCGAGCATTGTGCGGGTGTATCTGGATTTCTGTGCGCAGTGGTTCAAGCCGCCCGGATAATCGCGCCCCAAGCCGGGTTATCCCGGCCAATCACCGCTTGATTGAGCGGCATCAGGCTGCCTGAACATGATGAGCCTGTTCAGGCAGCCTTCGTTGTTTGCCTCCGCCTAATTATTTCCTTTTGGGAAATAATAAATTTACCTAAGCATATCTATAAAAACATAATCAAGGCGGCTATACTGCTGACATCAACAACGAACAACCCACACAACAGGAGCAAGCAAATGAACAACAGCAAACCCGTATTATTCGTGGTTACCAGCCAAGACGTTAAAGGCGACACCGGCATCCCCACCGGCTTTAATCTGGCCGAAGTCACCCATCCGCTGGAAAAACTGCACGAGGCAGGCATTCAAGTGGAATTCGCCTCCATCAAAGGCGGCGCCGCCCCGCTGGACGGTTTGGAAGACATGAACGACCCGGCCAACAAACATTATTGGGCGGACGCCGATTTCCGCCACGCCATTGCCAATACCTTAAAAATCGACGACATCGACCCCGCCCGCTACGCCGCGATTTTCTTCGCCGGCGGCCACGGCACCATGTGGGATTTCCCCGATAACGCCGCGGCGCAACATGCGATTCGTGCCATTTACGAAGCGGGCGGTATTGTGTCGGCGGTGTGCCACGGCCCGGCGGCGCTGGTGAATGCGCGCCTTTCAGACGGCAGCCTGCTGGTGGCGGGCAAAAATGTGGCGGCGTTTACCGATGCCGAAGAGGAGGAAGTGCAGTCCACCGACGTGGTGCCGTTTTTGCTGGCGTCTACGCTCACCGAACGCGGTGCGCACCACCACGCCGCAGCCAACTGGCACGACGAAGTGCAAGTGGACGGCCGTTTGATTACCGGCCAAAACCCGCAATCCGCCGCTTCTTTGGGCGTGGCTTTGCGCGAAGCTTTGAAGTAAGGCCGTCTGAAGCGTTTACATGAACCGCCGTACGTTTTTAAAAGTAGGCTTGGCGTTGATGGCATTGCCAACGCTGGCCTACAGCCAAACCGCACACACGGGCAAGGAAAAACACATGAAAATCATTACCGTAGAAGAACACGTTTTGCATCCGGCCTTGGCGCAGGCCGCGCTGCCCGCCACCGCAGCCGCCGCGCCGTATCTGCGCGATTGGGGCAGCCGCGTGACCGACGGCGCGGATGTGGCGGATTGGAGCCGCCCGCACATTGTTGCCGCGCCAGAATCGATGCAGTTGCTGTTTGATATGGATGCAGGCCGTCTGCAACACATGGACGCCGCCGGTATCGACATGCAGGTGTTGTCGGTGGGCGGGGCGCCGCAGATGGCGGCCATGCCGCAAGCCGCCGCCTTGCACCGTGCCGCCAACGATGCGATGGCCGAGGCCGCCGCCAAACACCCCGGCCGTTTTGCCGCTTTCGCCACCTTGCCGTGGCAAGACACTGAAGCGGCGGTGCGTGAGCTGGAGCGGGCGGTGAAGGAATTGGGCTTTAAAGGCGCGCTGATCAACGGCCGCCCCGATGCCGATTTTCTAGACCACCCGCGTTTTGCACCGTTGCTGGCGGCGTTCAGCGATTTGCAAGTGCCGCTGTATGTGCATCCGGGCTTGCCGGTGGAGGCGGTGCGGCAGGCGTATTACACCGGCTTTGATAAAGAGGTGGACGCGCGCTTGGCGATGTTCGGCTGGGGCTGGCACAACGAGGCGGGCATTCAGGTGCTGCGCATGCTGTTGGGCGGCTGTTTCGACCGCCACCCGAATCTGCAAGTGATCAGCGGCCATTGGGGCGAAATGCTGCCGTTTTATTTGCAGCGGCTCGACGACAGCCTGCCGCAAGCCGCCACCGGGCTTGGCCGCAGCCTCACCCAAACCTACCGCGAGCAAGTGTATGTCACCCCCAGCGGCATGCTCACGCTACCGCACTTTCTGTTTATCCGCGAATTGATGGGCAGCGAACGGATTCTGTATTCGATCGATTATCCGTACCAAAGCCTCGACGGCGCGCGCAGTTGGCTGGAAAACCTGCCGGTAAGCGATGCCGAAAAGGCGCTGATCGCCCACCAAAATGCGCAAAAATTATTGAAATTGTAAGCCGAACCGCACTTTGTGTTTTAACTGCACACGGCTTTAAAAAACCTTCAGACGGCTCCTTAAGGCTGCCTGAAAACACCCAATCTATTTTAGAAGGAAAAAATCATGTCAAACCAAACGCATTCCGCCGTCAGCCCTGCCGATGTGGCCGCCGTTTCGCCGACACTGGCCGCTTTCACCGGCAGCGCCATTGTCAATAATTTGTGGCAACGCCAAGGCCTGAGCACCCATGACCGCTGCGTCATCACCGTGGCGGCGCTGATTGCCCGCGCGCAAACCGCCGGCATGGCGCACTATTTCAACAAAGCGATGGACAACGGCGTTAGCGCCGAAGAAATGTCGGAAATCGTGCTGCACATGGCGTTTTATGCCGGTTGGTCGAATGCCTTTAACGCGGTGATCATTTTGAAAGACATCTTCGCCGAACGCGGCATCGACGCCGCCAAACTGCCCGTTTTGCATCCGGAGCCGCTGCCCTTGGCGCAAGCCTTGCCCGACAACGATTTCTTTATGGGCTTGATCGATCAAAACATCCGCCCGTTTGCCCCCGGCCTGGCCGATTTCAGCACCGATTTGCTCTACCACCACGTGTGGCAGCGCCCCGGTTTGAGCGTGCGCGACCGCAATTTAATCAGCATCACCGCGCTGATTGTGCAAGGCCTGCGCGATTTTCTCGGCGTGTACATGGCGCGCGGCATCCAACAAGGCATCAGCCGCACGGAAATGGGCGAAGTGATCACCCATCTGGCATTTTACGCCGGTTGGCCGACCGTGATTCCGTGCATCGCCGCGGTGCAACAGGCGTATGATGCGCAGTAAGGCATACCGCGCCAAGACTGCTTGAAAACACCGCTTTAACTTTTCAGGCAGCCTCAAATAGCAATAACCGATTTTAAAACAACAACATCAGGAGTCAATCATGAACAACATCCGCAACAAAGTCGTCATCATCACCGGTGCCTCCAGCGGCTTGGGCGCCGCCACCGCCCGCCATCTGGCCAAACTGGGCGCCAAGCTGGTGCTGGCCGCCCGCCGCGCCGACCGTTTGCAACAACTGGTGGCGGAAATCAGCGCCCACGGCGGCGAAGCGATTGCCGTCGCCACCGACGTCAGCCAACGCGAACAAGTCGCAAACCTGGCCCAACAAGCGATTGAGCGATTCGGCCGCATCGACGTATTGCTCAACAACGCCGGCATCATGCCGATGGCGCCGATGGCCAAATGCCGCGTAGACGAATGGGACAACATGATCGACGTCAACATCAAAGGCGTGCTCTACGGCATCGCCGCGGTATTGCCCGCCATGCAGGCGCAAAAAAGCGGCCACATCATCAACCTTTCCTCAGTGGCCGGTTTGAAAGTGTCCGGCGGCGTGGGCACCGTGTACAGCGCCACCAAATTTGCGGTGAAAACCATCAGCGAAGGCCTGCGCATGGAAGTGGCGGGCGACAACATCCGCGTCACCACCCTCTACCCCGGCGCGGTGGACAGCGAACTCAAACACGGCAGCAGCGACCAAGAAGCCGCCGCCGCGATGCAGGCATTTTACGAAGCCTACGAAATCCCCGCCGACGCCGTCGCCCGCGCCGTGGCTTACGCCATCGAACAGCCGGAAGACGTGGTCATCAACGAAATCACCATCCGCCCGACGCGGCAGGAGTTTTAACCGGCGTTGCCGCCCATTTCCGCCCCTTGATAAGCGGTAAATAAGCGGTAAAAAATAGCGGATATTAATCAATGCCGTCTGAAA
>NZ_VDHB01000176.1:0-7718 GCF_006227735.1 Testudinibacter sp. 'clade 2' | reverse complement strand
AATTTGTAAATTCTATTAGTTTAAATTTATAATTAATGTAAACTGACAAGATATAGCGAATTTTTATAAATTCAGGAGTTTTATTAATGCTTAAACACAAGATTATCAGCCAAATTCTGGTCGGCACAGGGTTAGTGCTTTTCAGTTCCATCGGTTATACCAACTCACTTAAAAATGTATTAGTTCAATCATTAGTCAGCGATCCCATATTAAAAGAAGCTGATGCTGAATTGGGCGCAGCCAAAGATCGGGTTGAACAGGCAAAAGGCGGTCATTATCCGGTGGTATCGCTAACCGGAAGTAAAATCTTGTCCCAGTATCATAAAGATCAGAGTGATTATAAAGATCGCAAAATCGTACCTGGGGTACGTGGTTCGATTAATTTATATGCCTTTGGTGCAATTGAAAAAGAAGTTGAAAAAAATAAAGAAAATGAAAAATACTACAACTTCAAATATTATGAAAGCCGTGAAGAGTTAGCATATACCATTTCCGAATTGTATTTAAATGCCTTGTTGGCAAAAGAGCGGATTGATGTGGGGCAGCGTAATCTACAGCGCCATAATGAGATTCTGGCAGATATCGGCAATATTGTTATCAACGATGAAGGGCGTGAATCTGAATATGCTCAGGCAGAAGCCCGTGCAATTTTGGTTGAGCAGGAAATCAATGATTATCAACGTGATATGTACCAAAACTTAACACAGCTGGCAAGTTACAGCGGTAGCCAGATCACTGAAAAAGATCTTGAAGATCCGTTTAACAAATTGTCGGTTGAAGCGCTGTATAAAAATTATTCGGCTAAAGACAGTAAATTGACAGCAACCTACCAGGCGCAAATGGCAGAGCTAGAAACGAATATGAAAGCGCATGAACTGTCGAAACTGAAAAAACTGCCTAAAGTTGATTTAACAGCAACGGTAACCACCGAAGATCGGGAAGCCGGCATCAATGTCAATTGGGATGTGTTTAACCATACGTCAAGTTATGAAGTGCGCGAAAAGGCTAACTTAATTGCCTCTTCCAAAGAGCGGTTGGATCGGGTGGAGCGTAATTTACGTGAAACCACCAACTTGGCACAATTGGATATTAAACGTAACACCATTCAATTAAAAACCATTAAAAAACAAATTGAGGCATCAACCCGAGTAATAGAGTTTTACCGGTTACAGTTTGATTTGGCACGTAAAACATTAATCGAATTATTGAATGCGCACAGTGAATTGTTTAATGTTGAAATGGCGCAAGTCAATACCCAAGGGGCTTTGCGCAAAGCAAAATTGGATTATCTTCGCTCTCAAGGATCCCTTGCCGAATGGGCGGGCTTCCCGAAAAATGCGAGAAAATAACACCATATAACCACGAACAACAATAAAAGCAGAAATATCTGCTTTTATTGCTTTTCTCTCTCTCAAGAAGAATTATTCATATGAAATTGATTATTGAAAATCTGTCTCTTGCAACCCAGTTGGTCGGATCACAGCTGTCGGTGGCGACCTTGGCAGCAAATGTTATCCGCGATAACAATATGGGCATTAATTTTTCCTCACTACAAGAGTTTTTAAAAAGTGAAGGCTTTGAAAACACGATTTCACAACGTCCGCTGGAGGATATTCCTTCTTTGGCGATGCCGGTCGTGGTGTTGTTAAAAAATGAAGAAGCGGCTGTCATTGTCAGTATCGAAGGGTATGGACAAGACCGAGTGTATAAAATTCAGCAATTAGACGGTTTAACCCAACTTATCAGCCATCAGGAGTTAAACAAAAGTTATTTGGGTTACTGTTGGTTTATCAAACCGAAGCTCGGGATTGATTCGCGTTCTGAACTGCCGGAATACAAATTGCCCAAAGCTTGGTTTTTCAAAGTAATCTGGCGTTTTAAACGTTATTACTATCAAGTTATTTTAGCCACGTTTATCATCAATTTTTTGGCATTAGTCAGTTCATTGTATGTGATGAATGTGTATGATCGGGTGATTCCAAATCAGGCATACAATACCTTGTGGGTGTTGAGCATCGGTGTGTTTATTGCGATCAGCTTTGAATTTATCGCAAAAATGATTCGTGGGCATTTAACCGATATTGCCGGAAAAAAAGCTGATTTGATTATCAGTTCAGCGTTGTTTCGCCGAGTAGTTGGGCTAAAATTACAAGAGCGCCCGGCATCTTCCGGCTCGTATGCCAGCAATTTACGTGATTTTGAGTCAGTGCGCGACTTTATGACCAGTGCCAGTTTGCTAACGTTGGTGGACTTGCCGTTTTTATTTTTATTTATCACGGTAATTTGGTTGGTCGCCGGTAGCTTAGCGATTGTGCCGTCCATTATTATTCCTTTAGTTATTTTTGTCGGCTTTTTGGCACAAGGCCCACTCGCTAAATATATCAACGAATCGATGAAAGAGTCTTCCCAGCGTCAAGGTTTGGCGGTAGAAGCAATCGAGGGATTGGAAACTTTAAAAACCAATAATGCGGCAAAATGGGCGCAAAAACGTTGGGATCACTACACGGCAACGGCTGCGGCATCTTCGATTAAACTAAAAGACGTCAGCAATTTTGTGGTCAATTTTGCCGTCGCAATGCAGCAATTGAATACTGTGTTTTTAGTGCTTTACGGTACGTATCTGATTCACAGCGAAGATCAAGCTTCAAAAATCACCATGGGGGCATTGATTGCTGCGGTAATCTTATCCGGACGGGCATTAGCGCCGGTCGGGCAAATTGCTGGATTGGCAGTGCGTTTTCAACAGGCATGGGTTGCGTTAAAAGGTGTGAATGGCATTGTCGAGCGCAAAACTGATCGTGACAGTGATCGCAACTATGTCACCTTGGATCAAGTCAACGGTGAACTTCAGTTTAATAATGTCTCTTTTTCTTATACCGAAGACGGGGCACCGGCACTGAGTAGCTTGAATTTATCAATCAGACCAAAAGAGAAAGTGGGTATCCTAGGACGCATCGGCAGTGGTAAATCAACCGCACTTAAAACGGCATCCGGCTTATATGATCTAAATAGCGGTACCATTTCGCTGGATGGCGTGGATCTACGGCAACTGGATCCAAGTTTCTTGCGTAATCAAATTTTATTATTAGAGCAAAATCCTCGCCTGTTTTTGGGTAGTCTGCGTGAAAATATGGATTTGGCGCGTATGGACGGTTTTTCAACCGACCAAGATTTGATCCGAGCGCTGACAGTATTTGGTTTGGATAAGTTAATCCGTAATCACCCACGCGGTTTGGATATGCCGTTGGGTGAAAATGGACTCGGTCTGTCCGGCGGACAAAAACAGGTAATTGCATTGGCGCGAATGTTGCTGCGCAATCCGAAAGTGGTGTTGCTGGACGAACCGACGACCGCACTTGATCAAGCCAGCGAAATCCAAGCGTTACGAGTGTTGGCAAATTGGTGTCGCAATCGCACCATGGTAATCGTCACCCATCGTCCACAAGTATTGCAGATTGTTGATCGGATTGTGATCATCGAGCAGGGCAAAGTGGTGATGGACGGTCCGCGTGATGCAGTCCTGAAACGACTGGCAGAAAATGAGAAAAACGCCCAACAGCAACAAGCCACAGCGGAGCAAACACTACAAACGGCTACCGTAACCAAAGCACAAGCAAATAAAGAAGAAGTGCAGCAAGCAGCAGAAACTGCTTCGCCACGCATAGATACAACGCTTTAAGGTGTAGAAATTATGTCTGATAATGAAACGAAAGTAGAAAAATCAAATCACGTTGTGGCAAAAGCAGAGGCAGATAAGCTCAAGCAACAGCCACAGCATAGAGAACAATACAGTAAGCAAGATTTAAAGCTGCTGACCGACTTGAATGCGGCAATCCAGCAGGAGAAGCATAAAGGTCTATTTTGGAGTATTATCCTATTATTTGCATTTTTAGTGGTTTTTGTGATCTGGTCTTACAATAGCACCTTGGAAGAGGTGACTCGCGGACAGGGCAGTATTATTCCAAGCAGCCGTGAACAGGTGATTCAAAGTCTCGATCCGGGTATTTTAAGTGAAATGATGGTGAAAGAAGGGGATTTGGTCGAAAAGGGACAGGTATTGCTGAAATTGGACGATACTCGCAGTGCCGCTGGGCTGCGTGAAAGTCAGGCTAAAGTGCAAAACTTGGCAGTGGTTGTGGCTCGTCTAGAAGCGGAAGCCTATAATCGGCCATTGGTTTTTCCTTCGGATGCGTCCAAGGAGTTGATCGAGCGTGAAACCGCTGTTTATAATTCACACAAACAGGCCTTGCAAGAGTCACTCAGCAGTTTGAGTGAGAGCAAAAAATTACTTGACCGTGAAATCACCATGACGACGCCAATGGTGGCAAAAGGGGCTGTTTCGGAAGTCGAAGTATTGAGAATGCGCCGTCAGTCCAGTGAGCTGCAACTACAAATTGTGGAACGGCAGAATAAATATGTAACCGACGCCAACAGTGAATTGGTGCGGGTTCAATCCGAATTGCAACAAGCCAGAGAAAATATGGCAATGCGGGCTGATCCGGTAGAACGTTCTCTGATCCGTTCGCCACTAAAAGGAATTGTAAAAAATATTCGGGTCAACACTATTGGTGGCGTCATCAGTGCCGGACAGGATATTATGGAGATTGTACCGGTAGAAGAAAAATTGGTAGTCGAGGCCTATATCAGTCCGCGTGATGTGGCTTATGTACGTCCGGGCATGAAAGCACTGGTGAAACTCTCAGCCTATGACTACGCTATTTATGGCGGGTTAGACGGCATCGTAACCTTGTTAAGTCCGGATACCCTGCATGATCAAAAACGTCCGAGCGATCTGAAATTAAATGCCAATGAAGCCTACTATCGGGTATTGGTGACCACCGAATCCAGCACCTTGACTGATAAAAACGGTGAAGTATTGCCGATTATTCCGGGGATGATTGCGACCATCGACATTAAAACCGGTGAAAAAACCGTCTTTCAATATTTAATCAAACCGATCACCCGAATGAAGCAGGCATTACAAGAACGCTAATTGATAAGGTTACAGAAACGAAAAACGGGATAGCAATGATCCCGTTTTTGTTTTTTAGCTGTGATTATTGCGTTAAACCGCGACGATTTCCATATGATGTGGTTTAAGCTTATCAGCTAAGTCCGCTAATTTTTCACCATTCGGCAAGCACAACTGTGGTGCAATTTCATACAACGGCACGATCACAAATTCCCGGTTAGCCATATCATAGTGCGGTACGCTCAAGCGCTCGCTCTCAATAATCAACTCCCCGTACAGCAAAATATCCAGATCGAGCGTGCGCTCACCCCAACGACGTAGGCGAACGCGACCTTGCTGTTGTTCGATATGTTGTAAATGATCCAATAAATCCAGTGGTAAAAGTGCGGTTTCAATCGCTGCAACTGCATTGATGAAATCCGGCTGGTCTTGCGGGCCGAGCGGTTTGCTGCGATAGAAGGCACTAACTGCGGTAACTTGTGTATTCGGCAGAGCATCAAGCGCCCGAACCGCACTTTGCAATTGAGCCGTTGGATTGTCCAGATTGCTGCCCAGTGCAATATAAACCGCACTTTTAGGCATCGTATTATTCTGCATGAGATTTGGCTCGGTTGCTTGGTTTGCGGCGACGGTAACGGCGTTTCTTTTTCACTTGCGGATCACGCTGATTTTGTTCAACCATCAAATTTTCACGCTGCTGCGGATTACTCAACTGATATTCGTGCCACCAAGTAGCCAGTTCAACTAAATCCCCACCTTCCAGTTCGGCACGCATGGTCAGCAGATCATAACCCGCGCGAAATTTAGGCAATAGAACGGTTTTTTCGGCGCGATTGCCACTGCGTTTCGGCAATTGCAGTTGCAGTGACCATATATCACGCACCACCATGGTATACCGTTTCGGCACCGCAATCGCACGGCAAAGCCCGTCCAGAATTTCACTGCAAGCGACTGAAAACGCGTCGAAATTATTTAAATCAGCTTCGTTTTTCAATTGATCCATTTTTTCCCGCAGCGGATACCAAAAGAATGCAGCAAATAAAAACGCAGGATTTACCCGTAAATTATCACGGATACGCTCATCAGTGGATTGAAGTGCGGTACGGATCATCTGTTCTGCCAATGAGTCCTGTTTTTCGGTAAAAAATGGGCTCAACGACGGGAACAGATATTGCAGTAAATCATAACGGTGCAGCAATTCGTAGGTTTTTAAGCCGGCACCGTTTTGTAATAATTTCAATGACTCGTCAAACAAGCGCGCCGCCGGAATGTTTTTCAACAGCACTGCGCAGGATTTTATTGGATTTTCGCTGTCGCGATCCAAAAACATGTCCAATTTTGCCATAAAACGCACTGCACGCAGCATTCGTACCGGGTCTTCTTGATAGCGGGTTTCAGCATCGCCAATCAAACGCAATTTACCGTTGCGTAGATCTTCGACGCCGTTGAAGTAGTCAATCAACAGATTATTTTTAGGGTCGTAATACAGCGCATTAACGCTGAAATCACGGCGTTGTGCATCGTTTTCCAGATTGCCGAACACATTATCACGCAGCAGCATGCCGTCGGAATTTTGCCGAGAGAGTTCACCATGGTGCTCTGCCTGATGCTCGGCGCGAAAAGTTGCCACTTCGATCACATCGCGACCAAACATAATGTGTGCTAAGCGAAAACGGCGACCGATCAAACGGCATTGGCGTTGAAATACTTTCTTAATTTGTTCGGGGCTGGCATTGGTGGCAACATCAAAATCCTTCGGTTTTTGATCCAATAATAAATCACGCAAACAACCACCGACCACATAGGCTTCATAACCACCACGTTGTAATTTTTCGACAACCGTCAACGCATTACGTTGAATCATACGCGGCTGAATACCATATTCGGAGGCTTTCAAACGAAATTTGCTATGAGATTTCTCTTTGGCAGAGTGGGTGTTATGGTTTTTTTTACCTGTTTTTTGTGCCACCAGCGGCGCACTACGCACTTTGGTTTTAGGAATCTTCGATACAGAAGATTCTGTGATTACACCTTCCGGCTTTGCTGCTTTGCCGCTACTATTTTTTTTACCGAAAAATTGTTTGATTAAATTTAAAATGGTACACCTCGCTGAAACTACACAGCCTATCACGTTAATAATGTAAGAAATTTGAGGCGAATTTTAGTACAAATCAGCAGGGTTGCAAATATAAAAATGTAGCAAATACCAATATCACTGTATTGGCTAGATTCTTTTCAGTTTTTAATGCTATTGCGATCAAGATCGTAAAAAACATTGACCGGATTATACGCAGGATTGATTGAGTTATAAGCTCTGTTTTTATGATCTGTTTTTGCATAAATGTCGTTATGAAAACGGATTTAAGCCTGATTGATGGATCATGTTGAATATGATAATGTAACGCCAAGAGTGATAAATTTCAGTGAGAATATTTAAAACAAAAATTTTTGCTAAATTTGCAGAAAAGCATGCAATAAGTGATTCTTGTTTGATTGATGCAGTGAAGCGTGCCGAAAAAGGGCTGATTGATGCCGATTTAGGTGGCAATGTGATTAAGCAACGTGTCGCTCGGCAGGGACAAGGCAAGTCATCGGGTTATCGAGTCTTGATTTTATATCGTATCAATGGTGCGCATTATTTTATTTCAGGTTTCAGTAAAAGTCGTTATGCGAATATCAGTAAATCAGATGAATATGCCTTGAAACTTCTGGCAGAACAATACGCCATGTAGGGTCTGTTGATCTT
>NZ_VDHB01000175.1:0-11992 GCF_006227735.1 Testudinibacter sp. 'clade 2' | reverse complement strand
AAAAGAGTGGCGAAAAAGAGTCTATAGCTCAAATTATAAACAAAGATCAACAGACCCTAAATATACCCTTAGGGAGTTAACGTTGTTCAACGGTACACGCTTTGTAAATAAATTCAAGCTAGTTTCTTTTCTTAAAGCCCATTTCCTTGCGATAACGCTGTAAATATTGATACAGATCAATCCGTACCGCAGGATAAGCCTTAACAAGAGATGACTGAACTGCACATGCGCTTTTTGTCCATTTTACTTTACAAATCTTTGGTTGTGCCATTAGCAAAATATGTTAATATCGCAATCAATTCTCATTTACATCAAATTAAGTGAGAATCAACAACGTTCACCTAAATGAGAAAAGGATATTTTAATGAAAAAAGTCATGTTGACCGCACTTTGTGCTCTCTCTGCTAGCAGCTTAAGCCAAGCCCATGATTTATGGGTTTATGCCCAAGATGCCGAACAAGGTAAGCCGCTGCAAGCGGTGTTAGGTTACGGTGATAACTTCCCAGCAGGCGATCCGATTCCGGAAAAACGGTTGCATATTTTTCCACCGCTAGAATTGGTGACGCCGAACAAAACCGAAGCGCTGCAACAGCAAGGGGAAAACTATCACTATGTCAGCCCACAGGCACTGAGCGCAGGCGAATATAAAATCAGTTCAACCTATCGCCCAACTTTCTGGTCAAAAAATGCGGAAGGCTGGAAAATGCAAAACTTGAGCGAAGTGCAGGATGCCCACTATTGCGAGCAATCCAGTATGTATGCCACCACCTATTTTAATCTTGGCGGCGCTAAAGTCAGTGAATTTGCGCAAAAACCGGTCGGTTTAGAGTTAGAAATCGTACCGTTGGTTGATCCGAGCCAAATCAAGCCGATGCAAGTGGTGCCGGTGCAAGTGCTGTATAACGGTGAGCCGGTGAAAGGCGCCACCATTATCGGCACGGCGGATACCTTGACTAAACTGGATTGGGATGCGGTGATGGATCATCGTGAACCACAGGCGTTTTCCGGTAAAACCGATAAAAACGGGGTGATGAATTTTATCCCGTTGCTGCAAGGCAACTGGAAATTGAAAACCAGCCACGAAGCCGAGTTCCCCGATCAAAAAATCTGCCAGAAGAAAAAAATGTATAGCACTTATACGCTAAACATTCAGTAATATTAAACCCTAAAAGCGATAACAGCTCACTCCGGTTATCGCTTTTTTTTGTTTGCAATACAGATTACGCCGTCGGCTCCAACGGTGCCTGCACCATCAATTCGTTGGCTTCGCTGTTCAGCAGCACTAAGTAACGTTGGTACTGTTTCAACACATCAGCAATCAACTCTTCCGTGGTCATATACTGCACATCATAACCAATCCGTCCGTCACCAAAATAGCTCACCGGTTCAAACACCTGTTCATGTTTCATACTTGGCACGCTCTGCTCTTCCTGCATCGAAAGTGCGGTATCTTTGCTCTGAATCATCACGCCATAAATAAAGTCACGCATCACGCCTTTGTGGATCACCAGTTCGATACTGCGCTGTGGTTCATCCGTTTGGTTGATTTCTACCTGCAGCTGATGCTTATTCACCAATTCGTCACGCAATTGGCTAAACGCCGGCTTGACCACCTGTTGCAAGAATTGCTGAATATCCTCTTCTTGGGTCTGCTTCAAAATCTGGCCTAAGCGTTTTTTCCATTTGTCACCGCTCCAAAAAACCGTGGATTGGTTCAAACGGGTGTCGAAATAATTTTTATCCACCCGCAAGCCTTGCAGCAGACTGAAACACATCAACACCGTAATCACGGCAAACGGCAGTGCCACGACCAAGGTCATCGCCTGCACCGCTCCCAAGCCGCCGGAATTCAGCAAGGCGATCGACAAAATAATCATCACCACGCCCCATAGCGCACTTTGCCACTTCGGCATATCCGCAGTTTTACCGCTCGAGGCAATATTGTTTAATACAAAAATACCCGAGTCTGCCGAGGTGATAAAAAACAGTGACAAAATCAGCAACGCCAGCAAGCCGCTCAACGTCGGCAATGGAAAGTAGTCTAAAAACGCAAACAATAGGGTTTCCGGCGCCCCGGTCAAAGCACTTAATGCCCCGCTATGTTTCACATCTTGCAAAATAGCGCTGTCGCCGAAGATGGTAAACCACAGCAGATTAAAGGTCGCAGGGATGATCAATACCCCGAGGATAAATTCGCGAATGGTTCTGCCGCGTGAAATCCGTGCGATAAACAACCCGACAAATGGCGCCCAAGAGAACCACCATGCCCAGTACAGCACTGTCCAACCGCTAAACCAAGCGGTGTGCTGCGAATCATAGCTAAAGGTACGGAAACTGATCTCAATCAGATTACTCAGGTAATACCCGATATTTTCCGAGAAAACCGAAAGCAAATACACCGTTGAGCCACTAAACAACACAAACAGCATGAGTATCAGTGCCAGGCTTAAATTGATTTCGCTTAACCGACGCACCCCTTTGCCCACACCGGAAATCGCCGACAGCACCGCAATGCTGACCACCACGATAATCACGAATGAATTGCTGAAAAAGCTGTTTTCGCTCAAAATACCCACCGCCTGCAGACCGGCATTCAACTGTGACGAGCCGTAACCCAGTGTGGTAATGATCCCGAATAACGTGGCAATCAACGCCAGGGCATCAATGATATGCCCGTACACGCCGTGAATTTTATCACGCAACAACGGATAAAATGCCGAGCGAATCGACAGCGGCATCCGATAGCGAAAACCAAAATATGCTAGTGCTAATGCGATCGTACCGTAGATCGCCCAAGGGTGAATTCCCCAATGGAAAAAGGTGTAAAGCATCGCATTTTTCTGTGGACTATCTTGGGTAATAGGTGCTACCGAGTGCATCAACGGTTCTGCCACACCAAAATACATCAAACCGACCCCCATTCCGGCGGCAAACAACATCGCAACCCAAGAGAAAAACGGATATTCCGCCTCTTCGTCATCACTGCCCAAGCGAATATCACCCAAGCTGCTCATCGCCAGTAGCAGTAAAAACAGAATAAAACAGCTGACCGACAAAATGTAAAACCAGCTGAAATAGTCAAACGCATAATTTTTTGCTGCATTCAATCCTTGCTGCATCGATTGCGGAAACGCAATACACGCCACAGCAATCAGCAGCACAAATAGAAAACTCGGAATAAAAACCGGCAAACTGAAAGTTGAATGTTTTTTTAGTAAAGAAAACAAACTATTAACTCCTTAGGTATTATTAAAATATAGACTTTTATTGTATTTATAAGTATAAAAACCGCACTTATAATAATTTATTGGAATAAATAAATCAAATTTTAATCATAAAAAGGAATAAATAGATGTGTGATTATATAAAATCAGCATAAAAAACCTGCCAAATTCAGCAGGTTTGTCTGTTATAAAGGAAGGGTTTTACTTCAAAAAATACTGATACGAATCCGAATCGGTAATATCCTGATAGGCGTAGCCCAATTCTTCTAAATGGTGTTGGAACACCTGTTCGGTGGCTTCGCTCAGTTGGAAAGCACAGAGAATATCGCCGTAATCCGCGCCGTGGTTGCGGTAATGGAACAACGAGATATTCCACTGTGTGCCCAAGGTTTGCAGGAATTTGACCAGTGCGCCTTTCTGTTCAGGGAATACAAAGCTGTACAGTCGTTCACGTTGCGAGCTGGTGCTGTGTCCGCCGATCATATAACGGATATGGGTTTTTGCGACCTCATCATCGGACAGATCGTTGACATCATAGCCGTTCAAACGCAATTGACTGATGATCTCCTGTTTTTCCGTTTCGCCGCCACTGACCCGAACCCCGACGAAAATACCGGCTTGCTGGTTGTCGGCATAACGGTAGTTAAATTCGGTCACTGCCCGATCGCCTAGCAAATGACAGAATTTAAGGAAACTGCCCTTTTGTTCCGGAATCGTCACCGCCAACAACGCTTCATGTTTTTCACCGATTTCACAACGCTCAGATACATAGCGCAGGCTATGGAAATTCAGATTTGCTCCCGATAGAATATTGATCAGCGTTTCGCCTTGAATGTTGTGCAGCTTGACATATTTCTTCAACCCCGCCAGCGACAATGCGCCCGACGGTTCGGAAATCGCACGCACATTTTCAAAAATATCTTTCACCGCTGCACAGATTTCATCGCTGTCAACGGTGATCACCTCGTCTAAATAGTGTTGGCAAACCCGAAAGGTTTCATCGCCAATCCGCTTCACCGCCACACCATCGGCAAACAAGCCGACCCGCTCCAAATCCACCGGTTCGCCGGCTGCCAGTGCAGCTTGCAAGCAGGCGGAATCTTTGGATTCCACCCCGATCACTTTCACTTCCGGCATTAGCTGTTTGATTAACACCGCCACCCCGGCTGCCAAACCGCCACCGCCGACCGGCACAAAAATACGGTCGATATGTTGCGATTGCTGAATCAACTCCATCGCCAACGAACCTTGCCCGGCAATCACCGCCGGATGGTCAAATGGCGGGATAAAGGTCATATTATTGCTGTGCGACAGCTCAATTGCTTTGGCTTTGGCTTCGTCAAAATTGGCACCATGCAGCAGCACTTCGCCGCCGAAACCGCGCACCGCATCGACTTTAATCGACGGCGTATTTTGCGGCATCACGATCAGTGCTTTCAAACCCAATTTTTTTGCGGAGAGCGCCACGCCTTGTGCATGGTTGCCGGCAGAAGCGGCAATCACCCCGGCGGCTTTTTGCGCTTCACTCAACCCGGTGATCATGGCATAAGCACCACGAATCTTGAAGCTGTTGACCGGCTGACGATCTTCACGTTTGATATAAATGGCATTGTCAAACCGCTCGGATAATTTTGCCATTTTTTGCAATGGCGTGACCTCTACGACATCATAAATATTGGAGGTCAACACCGCTCTTAAGTATTCACTGCCGTTCGGTTGTGCTGAAAGTGTCATAATCCGATCCTACCGTCAATCCTGCAATTTACTGCGATCACGTACTGCGCCTTTGTCGGCACTGGTCGCCAACATCGCATAGGCTTTTAAGGCTAACGAAACCTGACGTTGGCGGTTTTTCGGTTTCCACCCCCGTTTTTCCTGCTCGGCACGGCGTGCGCGCAATACGCTGTCGGCTACCAATAATTCGATTTTACGCTGCGGGATATCAATTGAGATCACATCACCGTCTTGCACCAAACCAATTGTGCCACCGTTTGCCGCTTCCGGTGAAACATGTCCGATCGACAATCCAGAGGTACCGCCGGAAAAACGTCCATCAGTCAACAGTGCACATTGTTTGCCCAAACCCATCGATTTCAGGTAGCTGGTCGGATACAGCATTTCCTGCATCCCCGGCCCCCCTTTCGGTCCTTCGTAGCGGATTACCACCACATCGCCGGCAACAATTTTACCGCCCAAAATCGCTGCCACCGCATCATCTTGGCTTTCGAACACTTTCGCCTTGCCTTGGAATTTTAGAATCGATTCATCAACACCAGCAGTTTTGACGATACAGCCATTCTCCGCCAAATTACCGGATAACATGGCTAAGCCGCCGTCTTGGCTGTAAGCATGCGCTTTATTGCGGATACAACCGGAAGTGCGGTCATCGTCCAGCGTGTCCCAACGGCAATCTTGCGAAAAGGCTTCAGTGGTGCGGATGCCCGCAGGACCGGCACGGAAGAAGGACCGCACTTTTTCATCATCGGTGCGGATAATGTCATAGCGATCCAGTTGTTCCAACATCGAATAGCCCAACACGGTGCGGGTTTGGTTGTTCAACAGACCGGCGCGATCTAATTCCCCCAAAATCCCCATCACGCCACCAGCTCGGTGCACGTCTTCCATATGGTATTTGTTGGTATTCGGCGCTACTTTGCTCAGGCATGGCACGATACGCGACAATCGGTCAATATCATCCATATTGAAATCCACTTCGGCTTCCTGTGCCGCTGCCAAGAGGTGCAACACGGTGTTGGTCGAGCCGCCCATGGCAATATCCAAGCTCATGGCATTGTCAAACGCCGCTTTGGTTGCAATCGAACGTGGCAATACACTGTCGTCGTCTTGCTCGTAGTAACGTTTACACAGTTCTAAAATTTGTGTGCCGGCTTGCAGGAACAGTTGCTTGCGATCGGCATGAGTTGCCAAGCATGAGCCGTTGCCCGGTAAGCTCAAACCTAAGGCTTCGGTCAGACAGTTCATCGAGTTGGCGGTGAACATGCCGGAGCAAGAGCCGCACGTCGGACAGGCGGAACGTTCAATCGCTTCACTGTCGGCATCACTGACCTTTGGATCGGCACTTTGGATCATCGCATCGACCAAATCCAGCTTGATCAACTTGTCGGACAATTTGGTTTTGCCCGCTTCCATCGGTCCGCCGGAAACAAAAATAGTCGGGATATTCAAACGCAGCGACGCCATCAACATGCCCGGAGTAATTTTGTCACAGTTGGAAATACACACCATCGCATCGGCACAATGGGCGTTCACCATATACTCGACCGAATCCGCAATCAGCTCCCGTGACGGCAGTGAGTAAAGCATGCCGCCGTGCCCCATCGCAATGCCGTCGTCCACCGCAATGGTGTTGAACTCTTTGGCAATGCCGCCAGCGGCTTCAATTTCACGCGCCACCAATTGCCCCATATCTTTTAAGTGCACATGACCGGGCACAAATTGGGTAAAGGAATTGACCACCGCAATAATCGGTTTGCCGAAATCCTGATCTTTCACTCCGGTCGCACGCCACAGCGCGCGCGCGCCCGCCATATTGCGACCTTGGGTGCTGGTCGCCGAACGTAATTTAGGCATCTTTTTTCCTCTTTTATATTAATCGGTTATCCAAAGTGCGGTTTGACCGCACTTTTATATTATCCACTGGGCTATACTTTCATCAGACTATGCTTTTACTGGACTATGCTTTTACTGGACTATGCTTTTACTGGACTATGCTTTTACTGGACTATGCCTTCACTGCCACATATTGCACATCAAACAACTTGTCCAATTGGTTGATCAAAGCCTCGATCGGGCGTTCTGTCAGCACGCTAAAATCCAAGCAAATCTGCTCTGTTGTCGACGTCATGTGTAATTGGCTCACGCGGTAACCGCGGTGGCGCACCACCCGCAGTACTCGCTCCAACACTTCCGGTCGCCATTGGGCTTGTAGGGTCAACTGATACTGTTTCATGTTTCTCTCTTCACTGATTCAAACAAACGGTTGATTCAAACCGCACTTTGGCTTTTTAAATGCCGATAACTAAACACCAATGTCTTCCAACATCGTTTCATTGCTTGCCCCCGGCGGCACCAGTGGCCACACGTTTTCATCGGAGTCGATGCAAACATGCAGCAGGTACGCACCTTCACTGTCGAGCAGGCGCTGCAAGGCGTCTTGCACCTGATAGCCGTGTTCAATTCGCTCCCCTTGAATACCAAACGCCGCAGCCAAGGTCACAAAATCCGGGTTGTCATCCAAAATGGTTTCGCTGTGGCGCCCATGGAAAAACAGTGACTGCCACTGACGCACCATGCCCAAACGTTGGTTATCCAACAATAAAATTTTAATCGGCAGTTTACCCCGTTTAATCGAACCCAGTTCCTGCACATTCATCATAAATGAGCCGTCGCCACTGACCAAAATCACGCAGTCGTTCGGACGCGCTTTTTGTGCCCCGACCGCCGCCGGCAAGCCGAAGCCCATTGTGCCCAAACCTGCCGAAGTGAGATAATTTTCCGGTTGATTGTGTTGCATATGCTGTGCCGACCACATTTGGTGCTGCCCGACATCGGTGGTGACCACCGCACTTTGTGGTTGCATGGCCGACAGCGTTTTCAATAATGTCCAAGGATGAATAGTGGCTTGTCCGACATTCGGCGGATAGACGAAGGAAAAATCGGTGATTAAACGTTGAATATCCTGCTGCCACGGTGCAATATCCAATTCGGTTGATAATGCCTCAAAGGCTTGGCTTAAGTTACCACGCAACACAACATCCGCTTGGCGCAATTTATTGATTTCTGCCGAGTCAATATCCGCATGGATCACTTTTGCGTGCGGTGCAAAGGTGTCCAATTTACCGGTCACCCGATCATCGAATCGTGCGCCAAACACCAGCAATAAATCGCTCTCCTGCACTGCATAATTCGCTGCTTTGGTGCCGTGCATACCGACCATCCCCATATAATACGGGGTGCCGGCGGCAATTGCGCCTAAGCCTTTGATGGTAGAAATAGAAGGAATTTGGGTTGTTTGCAAAAAATTCCGCAATGCCACAACCGCACTTGCCATGCCAACACCGCCACCGATATATAAAACCGGGCGTTTGGCTTGTTGCAATAATGTCTTTGCTTGTTGTAAATGTTCGTCTAATTGATCCGCTGCTTGCTCCAACGGCAACACGATTGGCTGTGCCGTTGTCGGTGCAAATTGCACATCTTTCGGAATATCGACCAACACCGGGCCAGGGCGACCACTTTGTGCCACTTGAAACGCTTGCGCCAGAATCAGCGGCAACTCTTCAATATTTTGCACGATAAAACTTTGCTTGGTGCACGCCAGCGATAGGCCTAAGACATCAATTTCTTGAAACGCATCGGTGCCGATAAACGGCGTCGCCACCTGTCCGGTAATCGCCACAATCGGCACCGAATCCAACAGTGCATCTGCCAATCCGGTAATCAAATTGGTGGCGCCCGGTCCTGACGTGGCAATGCACACCCCCACTTTTTTGCTGGAGCGGGCATAGCCGATTGCCGCCATTGCCGCGCCCTGCTCATTACGGCACAACAAATGATCCAACCCTGAATCGTAAATCGCATCATACACCGGCATAATTGCGCCGCCGGGATAACCGAAAATCACCTCGACCTGATGCGCTTTCAAACTCTCTGTGACTAATCTCGCTCCGTTCATTTCTTCCCCATTTACCGCACTTTGAATTGATAAACCATTTTCAAAACCACAAAAAAACCCTCACCGGTTAGCGAGGGTTTACTGATAACAGACTGGTACAGACCAATTAGCAACACCGCTCGCTGTCGGTGATAATAATCACCAACCCGAGAAGAGTGCTAATAGTTCGGCTTACTTGCCTTTTTTGCTGCATTGATTATACCAATCTGCTCTAAATTCATTCATCTGGTTACATAAATACCATATTTTTCTAACGCTGCAAAACTTTTTTTCAATTTATGCCTAAATCTGGTGCTAAACTATTTCAGGCTGTTTATTTTGAAACAAACGGTATAGACTAAAGTGGCTTACCTGCCAAAAATTAAGGAAAATCGTATGGCGTCCTATAATCAAAAACAAAGTACTTTAATCCAACAACTTAAAAAAATCGTCGGCGAAAAGCATCTACTGACAGAGCCGAGCCGCACTTTGCCCTATCGACAAGGCTTTCGTTTCGGCAAAGGGCAAGCATTAGCGGTGGCGATTCCCGCCTCTTTAATTGAACAATGGCGCATCTTACAAGCCTGTGTCAAAGCCGATGTGATTGTAATTACCCAAGCGGCAAATACCGGTTTAACCGGTGGTTCCACCCCTGACGGCAATGATTATGACCGTGATATTGTGATCATCAATACCCTGCGAATCGATCATATTCAGTTAATCAACCAAGCGGAACAAGTCATCTGCCTGCCCGGCAGCACGTTGTTTCAATTAGAAGCCGAATTGCTGAAACATGGGCGTGAAGCTCACTCTGTGATTGGCTCATCTTGCCTAGGTGCTTCAGTGCTGGGCGGAATCTGCAATAACTCTGGCGGTGCATTGGTGCAACGTGGTCCGGCTTATACTGAAATGGCGCTGTTTGCGCAAATTGACAGCAACGGAGAACTGCACCTTGTCAACCATTTAGGCATCGAATTAGGTGACGATCCCGAAGAGATTTTGTCTCGTCTGGAACAGAAGCGTTATTTGGAATCCGATATTCAAAACGACGATCGTCTCGGACACGATCACCATTATTGCGAACACGTTCGCCAAGTGGATGCCGACAGTGCCGCACGCTTCAACGCCGATCCGCGCCGTTTGCACGAAGCCTCCGGCTGCGCCGGAAAATTGATGGTGTTTGCGGTGCGTTTAGACACTTTTCCATTGGAAAAAAATACGCAGGTTTTCTATATCGGCAGCAACCAAACCACCGAACTAGATGACATTCGCCGCCATATTTTAACGCAATTCCAATCCCTACCGGTCTCAGGCGAATATATTCACCGCGAAGCCTTTGATGTAGCAACGGTTTATGGCAAAGATACGTTTTGGGCAATCAAAAAATTGGGGACTAATAACTTACCCAAATTATTCAGTTTAAAAAATAAAGTGGATCGAGTCTGCGACCAAATTTCTTTTCTACCAAAACATATTTCCGACAAAATATTACAACTTTTCAGTAAAATTTTACCGCAACATTTACCGAAAAAAATGCTGGAATATCGCGATCGCTATGAGCATCATTTAATTTTGAAAATGGCCGGAAACGGTATTGAAGAAGCCAAAACATTTCTAAACTCCTATTTTTCCGAACATAGCGGTGACTTTTTTGTTTGCAATCCGCAAGAATCACAAGCGGCGATGCTGCACCGTTTTGCGGTTGCCGGTGCGGCTGTCCGTTATCGGATTATTAATCACAAAACGGTTGAAGATATTGTGGCGCTAGACGTTGCGCTGCGCCGCAACGATCGAGAGTGGTTTGAAACCTTGCCTGCTGAACTCGATCAAAAATTCATCCATAAACTGTATTATGGGCATTTTATGTGTCATGTGTTCCATCAGGATTACATTGCCAAAAAAGGCACTGATCCGGTCGCACTGGAAGAAGAGATGCTGCAATTGCTTGATCGACGTGGCGCACAATATCCGGCGGAACATAATGTCGGCCACCTTTATCATGCCAAGCCGGAACTGAAAAAATTCTATCGCGATCTGGATCCGACCAATAGTTTCAATCCGGGCATAGGCAAAACATCTAAATTAAAGAATTGGCAATAGATCTAAAGTGCGGTTTGGCTGACTGCACTTTTAACCCAACCTGAATCGTTTCAGTTTTTATCAAAAAAACGACTCAGATCAAATCTGCCAACAACATTTACAATTATACTGAAAAAAATGTCAACAAGGAGACGCTTATGATTAATAAAGATACCCAGCTCTGCATGTCGCTTTCCGGCAGACCCGGCAATTTTGGTACCCTATTCCACAATTACCTTTATCAGAAGCTAGGCTTGAATTTCATCTATAAAGCTTTTACCACCCAAGATATTGAGCATGCCGTAAAAGGCGTACGCGCATTAGGCATTCGCGGTTGTGCAGTTTCCATGCCGTTTAAGGAAAGCTGCATTGCATTTTTGGATGAACTCTCCCCCTCCGCCAAAGCCATTGATTCGGTCAACACCATCGTCAATGACAACGGTTATTTAAAAGCCTATAACACTGATTATATTGCCATCGCCAAACTGATCGAAAAATATCAGCTTAATCCAAAATCCAGTGTAATCGTACATGGCAGTGGTGGTATGGCGAAAGCGGTAGTGGCGGCATTTAAAGATGCCGGCTTCAAAACGCTCAGCGTATACGCCAGAAATCCGCAAACCGGCAAGCAATTAGCCGAATTGTATGGTTATCAATATATAGCCGGTCTCGAGCAGGCAAAAGCGGATATTATCGTCAACGTCACCCCGATTGGAATGGCGGGAGGCAAAGAGGCAACCGAGCTTTCCTTTCCCTTGGCAATGATCGAACAAGCGACCACTGCCTTTGATGTGGTAGCATTACCGGCGGAAACCCCACTAATCACCACTGCACAAAAACTGGGAAAACAAACCATTTCCGGGGCCGAAGTGATTGTGCTGCAAGCGGTAGAACAGTTTGAGCTGTATACCGGTAAAAGACCCGACGAGCTATTAGTCGCTGAAGCCAGCGCCTTTGCCAGAGCCCATGCTTAATCCAAAAATCAAAGTGCGGTCAACCGCACTTTGAATTCACT
>NZ_VDHB01000174.1:0-11378 GCF_006227735.1 Testudinibacter sp. 'clade 2' | reverse complement strand
TGGCTGCCGGTACCAATGTCAGCTCAGTAACAACAGCAACAGGGGCAAACGATCAAACGATTTACACCGTCAATGCCGATGGCGCCAGCGTTTCTGCGGCAAATGAAAGTGCGGTCAGTGTGGTTAAAGCGGAGAAAGATAGCACCACCAATATCACTGATTATGCACTGGATTTAACCCAAGCGACCAAAGATGACATTCAAAAAGGAGTTGATGCTAAAGAGACCGTTGACAGTAAAGGCTTAACTTTTAGCGGCGACAATGGCAGCACGGATGAAAAACTGCTGGGTAGCAAAGTGGCAATCAATGGTGATGATAATATTACGACGACGGCAACCGCAGACAGTGTGAAAATTGGATTAAACAAAAATTTGACGGTTGACAGCGTTGTTGCAGGCAATACCACGATCAATACTGACGGTATCACCATCACTGGCGGAACAAATAATGTCAGCTTGACTAATACCGGATTAAACAACGGCGGCAATAGCATTACCAATGTCGCCAGTGGCGGCAATGTGGACAGCAATGCCGCCAATATCGGTGATGTAAAAACCGCAGCAGCGGCAGCGAAAAGCGAAGTGAAAGCGGGTACCAATGTGGTTTCTGTGGACGAAAGCAAAGGTGCTGATAACCAAACTGTTTACACTGTTAATGCCAAAGGCACCACGGCTTCAGCCGGTTCAAGTGCAGTCACGGTAGAGCCTGGTGCGTCGGATGTGAATAACGTCACTGACTATAAAGTGGATTTGTCAGAGGCGAGCAAAGCTAGTTTAGCTAAAGCCGATACTGCACTTCAAACTGTGGTAACACAAATTGATGGTGCTGAAGTGAAAACGCTGACGAAAGACAGTAATAACGCCAACTTTGTAACCGGTGACAATATTGAGCTAACAGCTGACAACGGTGGCATTAAAATTGCGACGGCGAAAGAAGTGGCTTTTGATAAGGTCAGCGTTGGTAGCACGGTGATCAACGGCGATGGATTAAGCATTAACAATGGTCCGAGTATCACTTCGAGTGGTATTGATGTGGCGGGTAATAAAATCAGTAATGTTGCTGCGGGTGAAAATGACACCGATGCGGTAAATATGAGTCAGCTCAACCAAGTAGCAGCCAACCAGAAAGTCGCGAAAGTGATTGCGGGCAATAATACCAAAGTGACAGCTGAAGTGGATGACAACACCACGACTTATACCGTCAATGCGGAAAAAGCAACGGTAACGGGTTCAACAGCGATTGTGGCGACAGCCAGCGACAAAGGCAATGATGTCACCGATTATGCGCTGGATTTAACCCAAGCGACCAAAGATGACATTCAAAAAGGAGTTGATGCTAAAGAGACCGTTGACAGTAAAGGCTTAACCTTTACCGGCGACAGTGGCAGCAGCGATGAAAAACTGTTAGGTAGCCAAGTTGCGGTCAATGGCGATGAAAACATCACTACAACCGCTGATAAAAATGGCGTAAAAGTGGCGTTGAACAAAGACCTAACAGGGCTGAACAGTGTCAGTGCGAATACGGTCAATGCCGGTTCTGTGGTAGTAGGTGACGCAAATAACAGCACAACCTTAACCGGCACGGCAAACGGTTTGGATGTCGGTGGAGATAAAATCACGAATGTAGCAGCCGGAGATGTCAACGAAAACTCAACTGACGCGGTGAACGGCAGCCAATTGCATACGACTAATACAAATGTTGCTAACAACACTAAAAATATTGCACAGAATACAGCAGAAATCGAAAAAGGGATTAACTTTGGCGATGGTGCGACAAGCACGCAATATCAGTTAGGAGATACCATTAATGTTAAAGGAGACAGCAATGTCACGAGCACTACAACAGCAGATGGGGTGCAGTTAGCGTTAGCCAAAAATATTAATTTAGATAGTGTTACCACCGGTAATACGTTGCTCAATGACGCTGGCATAACAATCAATGGTGGTGCGAATAGTCCGGTTAGTTTAACCAATAACGGGTTAAATAACGGCGGCAACCAGATAACCAATGTCGCCAGTGGCGGCGATGTGGACAGCAATGCCGCCAATATCGGTGATGTAAAAACCGCAGCCGCTGCAGCGAAAAGTGAAGTGGCTGCCGGTACCAATGTCAGCTCAGTAACAACAGCAACAGGGGCAAACGATCAAACGATTTACACCGTCAATGCCGATGGCGCCAGCGTTTCTGCGGCAAATGAAAGTGCGGTCAGTGTGGTTAAAGCGGAGAAAGATAGCACCACCAATATCACTGATTATGCACTGGATTTAACCCAAACCACCAAAGATAACATTCAAAAAGGGGTCGATGCGAAAAGTGCGGTTGACAGTAAAGGCTTAACTTTTAGTGGCGACAATGGCAGCACGGATGAAAAACTGCTGGGTAGCAAAGTGGCAATCAATGGTGATGATAATATTACGACGACAGCAACCGCAGACAGTGTGAAAATCGCATTAAACAAAAATTTGACGGTTGACAGCGTTGTTGCAGGCAATACCACGATCAATACTGACGGTATCACCATCACCGGTGGAGCAAATAATGTCAGCTTGACTAACAGCGGATTAAACAACGGCGGTAACGCCATCACCAACGTGGCAGCCGGTATTAACGATAGCGATGCAGTTAATGTTGCACAGTTAAAGGAAGTTAGAACGACTGCGGCGGCTCACAGCACGGTCGTGGCTGGTGATAATGTCACTGTGACGACGGATACTAATGCTGATGGTGGTGTGGAATACAATGTCGCAGTGCCGAATGCAGTAGTCTATGATAATGATGCACACGACAGCATTACACTGGGTGGCACTTCGGCGAGTGAGCCGGTGAACTTGACGAATGTTAAAGCAGGTGAACTGAATGCAACTTCAACCGATGCGGTTAATGGTAGTCAGTTGCATGCGACTAACCAAAATGTCGCGGCTAACAGTGCTAATATTGCGCAGAACACCGCAGATATTGCGACCAATGCAGCGAATATTGTCAAAGGGATCAACTTTGGTGATGGCAGCAGCAGTAATAATTTTGCCTTGGGCGCTACCATTAATGTTAAAGGTGACAATAACATCATTAGCACTACAACAGCAGATGGCGTTCAGTTAGGATTAGCGAATAATGTCACGATTGGCACTGCTAAACCGGTGACCATCAACGGTGATAGCGGCACTATCGGCGGCTTAAGCAACACCAGTTGGAATGCGGATAACATCACCAGCGGTCAGGCGGCGACAGAAGATCAGCTTAAAGCAGTCAGCAACATCGCCAACCAAGGCTTCAATTTGACCAGCAGTGCTTCTGACGGTGAAGTGTCAGGTAGCAGTGTCGAACAAGTTGCACCGGGCGAAACCGTGACGATAGATGCCGGTAAAAATATTGCCGTGACTCAAAACGGCAATCAAATCAGTATTGCTACACTGAATAATCTGACTGTGGACAGCGTTGTTGCAGGCAACAGTGTGCTAAACAATACTGGGCTAACTATCAACGATGGCACTAACGGCACAGTCAGCTTAACCAACGCCGGATTAAACAATGGCGGCAATGCCATCACCAACGTGGCAGCCGGTGTTAACGACAGCGATGCGGTTAATGTTGCGCAGTTAAATGATGTGAAGAAAGCAGCGGCGGCTGCGGCAACGGAAATAACACAAGGGGATAATATTGTTGTTACCGAAAGTAAAGGTAAGGACGGACAGACCATCTACAATGTGGCAACAGCCAAAGACCTGAATATTGACAGTGTGACTGCCGGCGATACTGTGTTGAATCAAAATGGCGTAGCCGTATCAGACAAAGTCGCACTAAGCAAAGACGGTTTGCGCGTGGGTGATGTCAGTATTAGTACGACCGGCATTAATGCTGGCGGTAATAAGATCAGTGGTGTTGCAGAGGGTGATATTTCGGCAACCAGCACGGACGCAGTCAATGGCAGCCAGCTGTATAAGATCCAACAGCAGGCTCAGGCGCAGAGTTCAGTTGTTGCCGGTGATAATATTGAAGTGACAACGGCTACCAATGCCAATGGCGGCGTGGAATATAGCGTGGCTACGGCAAAAGTCGTCAGTTTTGATAAAACGACAGTTGGCACGGTGGTAACTGATTCAAGCACCAATAAAATCAGTGGGCTGGCTAACGGAAACATCTCGGCGACCAGTAGTGATGCTGTAAACGGTAGCCAATTATACAACAACACTAAAGCAGTGGCGGCTACGTTAGGTGGTGGTTCAGCTGTCGATGTAAACGGCAATATTACTGCACCGACTTATACTGTAACCGACGGAAATCCATCCAGTGGCAATAGTGTGACGGTGCATACTGTCGGAGCCGCAATCAGTAATTTAACTGCCGGAGTACAAAAACCGTTAACCTTTGAAACTGATAGTGGCAGCTATGTTGCTAGACTGGGTAGTACTATTGGGATTAAAGGTGATGGTAATAACATCTCTACTTCAGCTGATAGCAATGGCAATATCACGGTGAAAATGAGCGATACCCCTAATTTCACCAGTATTAAAACAGGCAACACAACAGTAGGCAACAACGGTGTGACTGTTACTGGCGGAGATAACGGTACGGTTTCGTTGACATCTAACGGCTTGAATAATGGTGGTAACCGAATCACTAACGTCGCGCCGGGAGTGGAGGGCACCGATGCGGTGAATGTGAACCAGTTAAGTGCGGTTAACAATACTATCAATAATCGTATCAACAAAGTTGACAATCGTGCTAGTGCAGGTACGGCTTCTGCGATGGCAGCAGCGGGCTTGCCACAGGCTTATTTGCCGGGACACTCAATGGTTGCTGTTGCTGGCGGTACTCATCGTGGTGAAAATGCGATGGCGTTAGGGGTTTCCCGTATCAGTGATAACGGCAAGGTTATTGTGAAACTGACGGGAGCCACCAATAGCGAGAAAGATACCAGTGCCAGTATCGGTGTTGGTTATCAGTGGTAATAAATCTTAACCGCACTTTGGACAACGTGGTGCAAAGTGCGGTCAACAAAAAGGAAATGGTGAGATGAAATTAAAGTTAGTGAAGTATGCGCTACCACTGGCCGTTGCAGTCGCATTAGCGGGCTGTCGTTTGAGCGATGTTAAATCCGATGGCACGACTGATCAACCGGTGTGGCCGAAAGTGGAAGATGCCGGTGTGAATTTCAGCGGTTCGCAGTATGGGATTTGGCCGAACTGGGATAACGTGCGCATGATCGAAAAAGGCATGAACAAAGATCAGCTGTATTATCTGATCGGCAGACCGCACTTTAGCGAAGGTTTATTCGCCGTGCGTGAATGGGATTATGTGTTCAACTACCGCCAAAACGGTGAACATAAAATTTGTCAATTTAAAGTATTATTTGACAAAGAGATGAACGCCCAATCGTTTTTCTGGAAACCAACCGGCTGTAACAATCAGTATGAACTGTCCGGTGATTTCTTGTTTGATTTTAATTCAGCAACTTTGAGTGCCAAAGGCAAATCAGTGATTGATGAGGTGGCGCGTGGGTTAACTGAAAGTGGTAGTAAAAGCGTGACTGTGGACGGCTATACCGATCGCTTAGGTTCCGACAGCTACAATCAAGCATTGTCGCAACAACGTGCCGATGCGGTGAAAGCCTATTTGGTTTCGAAAGGCTTTGCAGCTGATCAAGTGACAGCGGTTGGGCGTGGTAAAGCTGATCAGGTAGTAGCTTGCGAAACAGAACAAGGGCAAGCATTGCGCGACTGCCTGCGTCCAAACCGCCGTGTGGTGATCTCGGCTAACTAAGTTTTGCTGCTATGAATAAGCCGTGTCAATCTATATTGGCACGGCTTTTTAGTCACAGTGATTTTAAATATTCAATTATTTCTGTGGCAGTTACGTTATTTTTAGGTGATAGATCAGCGGTTAATTTATCCAATAATTTATTTATTTCTGATACTGAATCTTGAGCCGCCTGCTGCTGATAAAATTTTAAATTATTAATTGTAATATCTCTGATATGCGGCTCAGGATGAGAAAATAAGATTTTTTTACAACATTGATAGCCTAATTGGAAATCATTAACATAATAAGCACTGATAGATAGCTCAAAATCAATCCAAAAATCATGGATGGATTTTTTAACAAATAAAATATCATTTTTGGGGAAAGGAATATTTTTAGCAATTATCCCAAGTTGATAAGCTAATTTACACTTTCCTTGAATTCGTAATAATCGAACGGCATTATACAAGCACTCTATCCGATTCGAATTATAATCATAACCGGCAAGCCAATAATAAATAGCGGATTTATTATCATTCAAGTGTTCATAACAGATTCCCAAGGATTCATAGGCGCAGGTGACCTCTTCAATCCAACCGCCTAATTCAATTCGTTTTAGATACCATTCGCTCGCTTGCTGGTAATGTTCTGCATCTCGATAAGATTGAGCACAATAAAAAGCATAACGGGGGTTTAAATCCTCATCTTCATTTTGCTGATATGCCGCTTCGAGCAGTTTGGCATCTTTCAAATATTTCTCCGGATCTTGGCTGCGATGTCCAAAGCGTCCGGATACAATGTGATAGTCGCCTGAAATTAGTGCTTTTGAGGGATTTTTTTGTTTGGATTGCAAAAATTCATGCAATACACTGCGCCAAAAAAATTGACCATTATTTTTGATTAATAATGGGCGTTGGTATTCTGTGCCTTGGTTTGACATTAAAAAATAATAGCTGTCTTCGATTAAATTCGGCAGTTTAAATGAGCCGTTGAAACGATCGTCGGCATCAAAGATAAAAATATAATCTGATTTTCCTTGGCACAAATTCAGTGCTAAATTTCGATTGTGTGAAAAATTCAGCCAATCATGTCGGTGAATTTCACCTTTAATCTTTTTTTCAGCAAAAAAATCGGTAATCAATTTAATCGTATTATCACTAGAGCCGGTATCTGCAATCACCCAATAATCGATGTTAATATGTTGGATAATATTATGTAGGGTATCTTGAATAATATTTTCTTCATTTTTAACGATCATATTTAAACATATTGTCTGTTGCATGATTTCCCTCTATTTTATCTAATCTTTTGTATAGACCAAGCATATAATAAGTGACAGAGTTATTTTGACTGAACTATGTTAATCCGTAAAGCCTTTAAATTTGAAATTATAACAAAGATCAACAGATCCTAGTAATTGGACAATAACTTAGAACGCAATCTGCCGAAAAATTACGTGGTCAGATTGCTATCACCAAACGCAGTTTCCTGCTAAACTAGCGGCGTATTTATTTGAAGAATTGTGAATGATGAAAAAATTGATTTATTGCTTTTTGGGATTGAGTTTACTGATGTTTATTGCGGTTGCCGCTGCGGGTTATTGGGGCTATCGGCAAATCGAAAACCTGGCGCAGCAACCGATCACGGCGCAAGCTGATCAATTGTTGACGATTGAACGCGGCACCACCGGTAAAAAATTGGGCGAGTTTTTACAGCAACAAGGTTTGCTTAAAGACGCCACGTTTTTCCCGTTTTTATTGCGTTTTCAGCCGGAGCTGAGTGCGGTCAAAGCCGGCACCTATTCGTTGAATGGCGTAACCAATGTGACCGAGCTGTTGCAGTTGTTGAACAGCGGCAAAGAGGCACAGTTTGGCATTCGCTTCGGTGATGGCGAAACATTCAAGCAGATCCGTCAGACGTTGGCGGCAGCACCGCACTTGCAGTTGCAATTGGGCGAGAAATCCGAAGCGCAGGTGTTTGATTTGTTAGGTTTGGCACCGGTAGAAGGGCAAACCCTGAAAAATTTGGAGGGGTGGATCTATCCCGATACTTACCATTATACGGTTAATGCCACTGATGTGGGCTTGCTGCAACGAGCGATTCAGCGCACTCAGCAGGCGCTGGACAAGGCGTGGCAACAACGGGATAAGGATTTGCCGCTGAAAAATCCGTATGAAATGTTGATCTTGGCGTCGATTGTGGAGAAGGAAACCGCACTGGCGTCTGAACGGCCGCAAGTAGCGGCGGTGTTTATTAACCGTTTGAAACGCGGTATGCGCTTGCAGACCGATCCGACCGTGATTTACGGCATGGGTGATAATTATCAAGGCAATATCCGGCGCAAAGATTTGGACGAGAAAACCGCCTATAATACTTATCAAATCGACGGCTTGCCGCCGACGCCGATTGCGATGCCGAATGAAGCTTCTTTGCAGGCGGTGGCGCATCCTGCTGATACAACCGCACTTTACTTCGTGGCGGACGGCAGCGGCGGGCATAAATTCAGCAACAGTCTGGCGGAACATAACCAAGCAGTGCAGCAATATCTAAAATGGCTGCGTTCGCAAAAAAATGGAAATTAAGATGCAAAAGTGCGGTAAATTTATTGTGCTCGAAGGCTTAGAAGGTGCCGGTAAAACCACCGCTCGTGAGGCGGTGCTGAAGGCATTGCAGGCGAATGGTATTTCGCAAGTTGAATTTACCCGTGAGCCGGGCGGCACACCATTGGCGGAGAAATTGCGTGAGCTGATTAAATTCGGCGACGGCAATGAGGTGATCAGCGATAAAGCGGAATTATTGATGTTGTATGCGGCACGGATTCAATTGGTTGATAACGTGATTCGTCCGGCATTACGAACCGGAAAATGGGTGTTGGGCGATCGGCATGACATGTCGTCGCAAGCCTACCAAGGCGGCGGGCGCCAAATTGACCGCACTTTGCTGGCAACGTTGCGTGATACCGTGCTGGGCGATTTCAAACCCGATCTGACGCTGTATCTGGATATCGATCCCGAACTGGGGTTAAGTCGTGCCAGAAGTCGTGGCGAGCTGGATCGGATCGAACAGCTGCAACTGGATTTTTTCCAGCGCACCCGAACACGTTATTTAGAATTAGTTGCGACTGATCCGAATGCGGTACTGATTGATGCGTCGCAATCGATGGCACAAGTCGCTGCCGATGTGCAAAGTGCGGTTTGCGCTTGGCTGGTCAAACAGGATAACTAACCATGTACCCTTGGTTTGCGCCACTGTTTCAGCAATTAGACGCAGCTTTTGCTGCCGGTCACGGGCATCATGCGTTGTTGTTTAAAAGTGAACCGGGATTGGGCAGTGAAACCTTACTGAATGCGATCGCTAAAGGATTGCTATGTCAGACAGCGCCGGGATTGCAAGCTTGCGGGCATTGTCAGCACTGCCAACTATTCGACAGTGGCAATCACCCGGATTTACATCGCTTGCTGTTGCAGGACGGGAAAAATATCGGTATCGATCAAGTGCGCGAGTTAATCGCTAATTTACAGCAGTATGCTCGTCAAGACGGCAACAAAGTGGTGTATCTGCCGACGATCGAGCTGTTGAGTGAAGCTGCGGCGAATGCGTTGTTGAAAACACTGGAAGAACCAACCGATCAAACCTATTTTGTGTTGTTAGCCGATATTACGGCACCGCTGATGCCGACGATTTACAGTCGTTGCCAAGTCCAAACCCTGATTGCACCGTCGGTGCCATTGGCGACAACATGGTTACAACAACAATTTTCTGCAGCGGACGAAGAGATTGCCACCGCACTTCGGGTGAATTATAACCGCCCGTTAGCGGCGTTGAATGCGTTGCAACGGGGCTGGTTACCGCTGCGAAAACAGTTTTTGCGCCAATTTTGGTTGTTTTACCAAAATCGCCAACTGGAACCGTTTTTACAGCAGTTTGCCTTTAAAGATGAAATATTGCTGCAACGTCAACTGAATTGGCTGTCGGCATTTTTTAGCGATAGCCTGAAGTGTAAATTGCAGATCAAACAGGGTTGGATCAACCACGATATTGCCAACGGCATTGAGCAATTTAGCCAAGGTTTATCGCAGACCGCACTTTTGCAGGGGAACCAGCTGGTTTCACAATTGCGACAGGATTTTGCACAAATCAATGCCGTTAACCAAGAGTTGATCGTGTTGGATTGTTTAAGCAAATTAATTAGTGATGTTTTTGAAAAACAGATTGAGGTATAAGTGTTTATTGTCGATTCCCATTGTCATTTAGACAGTTTGGATTATGAAAAATTACATAAAAACATGGACGAGGTGGTGGATAAAGCCAAAGCGCGTGATGTGCAGCACTTGCTGTCGATCAGCACCACCTTGAGCGGTTTTGAACGGCTACAGACCGCACTTTCGCATCGTCACGAGGTGTCGCTCTCTTGTGGCGTGCACCCGTTAAATGTGGAAGATGAAGATTTTGATGCTGAAAAAATGCAGCGCTTAGCGCAAGATCCAAAGGTGGTCGCGATCGGCGAGTGCGGTTTGGATTATTATTACAGCGTCGAAAACAAAGCAAAACAGCAAGTGATTTTCAGCCAACAAATTGAGATCGCCAAGCAACTGAACAAACCGTTGATTATTCACACGCGTGCAGCAAGAGAAGATACGATGGCGTTGCTGCAACAGGGGCAAGCGCAGCAGTGCGGTGGCGTGTTACACTGTTTCACTGAAAATCAATGGATGGCGGATCAGGCGCTGGAACTGGGGTTCTATATTTCGGTTTCCGGCATTATTACGTTTCGCAACGCACAAGAGATTCGTGATGTGATCCAAACCGTACCGCTCGATCGACTGTTGGTGGAAACCGATTCGCCGTATTTAGCGCCGGTGCCATACCGTGGCAAACAGAATCAGCCGGCGTATGTGCGCGAAGTGTGCGAATATCTGGCAGTACTAAAAGGGGTAAGTGCGGTAGAATTGGCACAGATTACCACACAAAATTTTGAACGTTTGTTTAATGTCAGTGTGTTGACAGATTCATCATTAACCGAGGGATAAGGTATGGCTAAACTCAGTTTTCGCAGTGTGACTAAACTCTTTTTTATTGCAGTCACTTTATTGATCCATGTTGTCTTGTTTGCGACAGTCAATTTTTATTTTCCGCACTACGATGTAGCGCATATCACTGGGGTGGAGGTGAAGCGAGTCGATAAAGACGGCCCAATCACCAAAGCCAATCCGGCAGATGGCCCGACTCGCGATGTGTACTACATTTATACCCAGAATCCGCAAAATGATAAAGTGATGGTCTATCGTAATGAAGATACCCGCTGGGGTTTCCCGTTCTATTTTAAATTTAACTCAGCTGATTTACAGGCAAGAGCACAAAGTTTTGCGGTCGACAAAAAGAGTGTGCAGGTTAAATATTACGGTTGGCGCTTGGTGATGTTTGATGAGTTCCGCAATATGACATCAATGAAAGAGGTCGAGCAAAATGCGACGCCTGCTTGGCCAATCGCCAGCTATGTGCTGTATTTCTTATTGTTGATCACCCTTTTCCTATCGATTCAGTTTATTCGTGGTTGGTTTGATAGTGAAGAGTAGTAGTCACTAAATATATTTAATAATCAGGCAGCTCATTAGCTGCCCCAGATTATTGACAAAGAT
>NZ_VDHB01000173.1:0-8724 GCF_006227735.1 Testudinibacter sp. 'clade 2' | reverse complement strand
AGTTTATTATGCATACTACTGCCACGGCACGGATTACTGCGCGCATTGATCAAGATACTCAATCGTTACTACTGCAAGCTGCAAAGTTAGCGGGGATTACCAGTATTAATTCATTTGTAGTGAATGCTGCTGTCGAGAAAGCAAAAGAAATTTTGCAAGCAGAAAATTTGATTAAGTTAAATAGAGAGAGCTCTCTCAAGTTATTGTCTGCTCTAGACAATCCAGATATGGAAAATCAGAAGTTAATGCAAGCCTTTAAAGAACACTTAGGCAGATAAGTATGGTCATTGTACCGCTAAATAGTAGAATTCATGATAGAGCTAGTTTTGATTGTGGCGTTAAGCCACTGAATAATTTTCTTAAATTAACCGCTAATCAATTGGGCGAAAGAGATCATTCAAGAAGCTATGTTCTGGTTGATCCGATACAGCCATCACAAATTATTAGGGTCTGTTGATCTCTCGTTTAGCTGTCGATAAACGTTTTCAAGGAAAGCGTTTTGGTTCAAAACTACTGGTTGATGCGCTGGTAAATTTAAAGCGAGCAGCTGAAATTGTCGGCTTCCCAGTTGTATTTGTTGATGCGAAAGAGGGAAGAGCGGATTTTTATAGTCAATACGGTTTTGAGCCCATTGATCAACAACGATTATTTATGACGGTTGCGGCAATTCGAAAAATGTTATCCAAATATTTATCTGATGTAGCGTAGAGCAAAAGATATTTTTGCTTGTTATTTGAGTGATCTGTCGATAGGACGGAAAATATCCGCCCTATCGAGTCGATAAATAGCGCTATTTATCTTAATTTGTGTTTATTCTTTGACTTATTCTACCATTTCGATGGTATCAGTAACTTCTGAATCAATTATTTCTGATTCCTCGTCGTCCAAATCACAAATCGTTTCCAAACTGACGACATGTTCGTCTTCGGCGGTGCGGATCAGGCGCACGCCCTGGGTGTTACGTCCAACCGTGCTGACTTCGCTGACACGGGTGCGCACCAGGGTGCCGGCATCGGTGATCAGCATAATTTGATCATTGTCTTCCACCTGCACTGCCGCCACGACTTTGCCGTTGCGTTCGCTGACTTTAATCGAGATCACGCCTTTGGTATTGCGTGATTTGGTCGGGTATTCGTCCAATTTGGTACGTTTGCCGTAGCCGTTTTGCGTGGCGGTCAGAATTGCGCCATCATTTTTTGGCACCACCAACGACACCACTTTGTCGATATTCAGGTCAAGTGCGGTGTCCAAATCATCACCGGCACTGTCGTCATTCTCGTTTTCGTCGTCGCTGAGATCATTGCTGAGTGCCAGTTTGATGCCACGCACACCGGTGGCAGTTCTTCCCATGGCGCGCACCGCTTCTTCGCTGAAGCGCACCACACGGCCTTGCGACGAGAACAGCATAATTTCATTGTCGCCTTCGGTGATATCCACGCCGATCAACTCATCGTTGTCACGCAGGTTAATTGCAATCAATCCGCTGGCGCGTGGACGGCTGAATTCGGTCAGTGCAGTTTTCTTCACCGTACCGCTGGCAGTTGCCATAAAGATAAATTTATTATCGGCATATTCTGCGACCGGCAAAATAGCGGTGATACGCTCATCAGGCTGCAACGGCAGAATATTGACAATCGGGCGACCACGCGCGCCACGGCTGGCTTGCGGCAACTGGAATACGCGTAGCCAATACAGACGACCACGGCTAGAGAAGCATAATATCGTATCGTGAGTGTTGGCAACCAACAAGCGCTCGATAAAGTCTTCTTCTTTCATCTTGGTGGCGGATTTGCCTTTGCCGCCACGACGTTGTGCCTCATAGTCAGACAGTGGCTGATATTTAACATAGCCCTCGTGGGACAGGGTGACGACCACATCTTCCGGCGCAATTAAATCTTCCAGATTAATATCGGCGGAACTGGCAGTGATTTCGGTACGGCGCGGATCGTTAAATTGGGTTTTGATCTCGTTTAATTCTTCGCGGATCACTTCCATCAAACGTTCAGGCGTGTTCAAAATATACAGTAAACCACCAATAATCGTCAGTTTTTCTTTATATTCGTTCAGCAGTTCATCGTGAGCCAGTCCGGTTAGGCGATGTAAGCGCAAATCGAGAATGGCTTGCGCCTGTACTTCGGTCAGATAATAAACATTATCGCGAATCCCGTATTCCGGCGCTAAATCTTCAGGGCGGGCGCTGTTGACGCCGGTGGCTTCCAGCATTGCCGCCACATTGCCCAATTGCCATGGTTGTGACAACAAGCCCTCTTTGGCAGCGGCCGGGGTTGGCGCTTGGCGAATCAATTCGATTACCGGATCGATATTGGCTAGCGCAATCGCCAAGCCTTCCAAAATATGCGCTCGCTCACGAGCCTTGCGCAATTCAAATACGGTGCGGCGAGTCACCACTTCACGACGGTGCAGCACAAACGCTTCAATTAACTGTTTCAAATTTAACAGTTTTGGTTGCCCGTGATCCAAAGCAACGGTATTGATACCGAAGGTGACTTGCAGTTGGGTTAAGGAATAGAGGTTATTCAGCACTACTTCGCCAACTGCATCACGTTTGATCTCAATTACGATCCGCATCCCGTCTTTGTCGGATTCGTCACGCAGCGCACTGATACCTTCGACTTTTTTCTCTTTAACTAAATCAGCAATTTTTTCGATTAAACGGGCTTTATTCACTTGATACGGAATTTCATGCACGATAATGGTTTCTTTGCCTTTGGCATCGGTTTCCACTTCTGCTCTGGCACGCACATAAATTTTACCGCGTCCGGTTTTGTAAGCGTCCTCAATCCCTTTGCGACCATTGATTATTGCGGCAGTCGGAAAATCCGGCCCCGGAATATAGGTCATCAATTCGTCAATGCTAATTTCATTATTGTCGATATATGCCAGACAGCCGTCGATGACTTCGCCTAAATTGTGTGGCGGAATATTGGTTGCCATACCAACTGCAATACCACTAGAACCGTTGACCAACAAGGCAGGAATACGGGTTGGTAACACTTCCGGAATCTGCTCCGAGCCGTCATAGTTCGGTACAAAATCGACCGTTTCTTTGTCTAAATCCGCCAGCATTGAATGGGCGATTTTGGTCATTCTGACCTCGGTATAACGCATTGCCGCTGCCGAGTCACCGTCAATCGAACCGAAGTTGCCTTGCCCGTCGACCAGCATATAGCGCAGCGAAAACGGCTGTGCCATGCGCACAATCGTATCGTACACCGCGCTGTCGCCGTGCGGGTGATATTTACCGATCACATCGCCGACCACACGTGCCGATTTGCGGTACGGTTTATTGTAGTCGTAGCCACCGACATTCATCGCAAAAAGCACACGGCGGTGCACCGGCTTCAACCCGTCGCGCACATCAGGCAAAGCACGTCCGACAATCACCGACATGGCATAATCAAGGTAGGAGGATTTTAGTTCTTCTTCAATATTGACGGGGGAAACGTCACTTGCAAATTCGCTCATTCAAAGTTTTCCTAATTGACTGAATATAAAGCTTATAAAGCGGGTAAAACCATCGCTGAAAAGTAACCAGATTATAGCATAAAGCCCCATTTTTCCCTAATTTTATAGTGAATTTTGATGGATAATTCTGCATAATAAAAGCTACGTTTTTAATTAGAATAAAATTGGCAAAGTGCGGTTTTATTCATTATTTGAGAAACCGATAGCATGCAAAACGTTGATCAACAGGAAATCGAAAAATTTGCCAAAATGGCGCAAAGTTGGTGGGATCCGGATGGGGATTTTAAACCGATTCATCGCTTAAATCCGCTGCGTCTGGACTATATTTTGCACTTGTCTGACGGTTTATTCGGCAAACGAGTGCTCGATGTCGGCTGTGGCGGCGGGATTTTGGCGGAAAGCATGGCGCGGCAGGGGGCAGAGGTGACAGGAATTGATATGTCGCCACAACCGTTGCAAGTGGCGCAGAAACACGCACAACAGAGCGGTTTGAACATTGATTATCAACAAACGACCATCGAAGATTTTTTGCAGGCGTTGCAGCAACAGCAAGGTGAAAAATTTGATGTCATCACCTGCATGGAGATGTTGGAACATGTTCCCGATCCAAGTGCGGTGGTGCGCAGTTGTCAAGCACTGCTGAAACCAGACGGCGTGCTGTTTTTTTCCACCATTAACCGCACCTTGAAAGCGTGGGCGTTGGTGGTGATCGGTGCGGAATATGTGCTGAAAATGCTGCCGAAGGGCACGCACGATTACGATAAATTTATCAAACCGGCTGAATTATTGGCGTGGTGCGACGCGGCGGATTTGAGCTGCTTTGACAGTGTCGGTTATCACTATAATCCGTTGAGTGGACGTTTTTGCTTGAATCATGACGTGAGTGCGAATTATATGCTGGCGGTTCGGCAGAAATAAACCATTTTTGTGCTGAGTGTAAATTTGCTATCTTTCTTATTCCATTTTCTGCTATTTTCCTGATGATGTTTAAAAAATAATATTCATTAGGAGGAAATATGGGCAAAATGGTAGCGAACCAATTGGTCGAAATGTTACTGCAAGCAGGGGTTAAACGTGTTTACGCCATCACCGGCGATAGCCTAAATCCGGTCAATGCTGCGATTCGCAACAGCGGCAAACTGGAATGGATTCACGTTCGGCACGAAGAAGTGGCGGCTTATGCCGCTTCAATGGATGCGGAGTTGAATGGTATCGGTTGCTGTATGGGCAGTTCAGGACCGGGACATGTGCATTTAATCAACGGCTTGTATGATGCCAACCGTTCCGGTAATCCGGTGATCGCGATTGCCAGCACATGCCCGACACATAAATTCGCACAAGACTATTTTCAAGAAACCAATCCCTATTACCTGTTCCAAGATTGCAGCAAATTCGTTGCTGTCGCCAACACTGCTGAACAGTTTCCGCACATGA
The DNA here is from genome assembly GCF_006227735.1 of Testudinibacter sp. 'clade 2'. Lineage (NCBI taxonomy): Bacteria > Pseudomonadati > Pseudomonadota > Gammaproteobacteria > Pasteurellales > Pasteurellaceae > Testudinibacter > Testudinibacter sp. 'clade 2'. Next base: position 3,804 of record NZ_VDHB01000173.1, on the reverse strand, counting down.
TGCAAAGTGCGGTTCAGGCGGCAATTTCACAAAAAGGTGTGGCGGTGCTGGGTTTGCCGGGTGATGTGGCTTCGGCAAGTGCGGTCACGATTCCAACTGCGGAAATCACCTATCCGACCAACGTGATTTGCCGTCCGAATGAGCGCGAATTACAGCAATTTGCCGATTTGTTAAACCAACATAAAAAAATCACCCTATATTGCGGACACGGCTGTCGCGATGCGATTGACGAAGTGAAACAGCTAGCCGCAGTGCTGCAATCGCCGATTTGTTACACCTTCCGTGGTAAAATTTTCTTTGATAGTGACGATAACGAATTTCGTGCCGGTTTAAACGGGCAGCTAGGCTATCGCTCGGGCTATGATGCTTGTAATCAGGCGGATTTATTGGTGATGTTGGGCTGTGATTTCCCGTATGCCGAATTTTTGCCGACCAACAATAAAATTGTGCAATTGGACATTAAACCAGAACGTTTGGGGCGCAGAGCGAAAGTCGATCTCGGCTTGGCGGGTGATGTGGGCGATACCATTCGTGCCTTATTACCGCTGTTGCAAGCGCACACTGACCGCACTTTCCTTGAAGCAATGCAAAAAGAGTATCAAAAATCCGAATCCCACTTTGCCGATTATGTGCAACACAAAGGCGCGGAAGATCATATTCAGCCGGAATATGTGGCGCATTTGGTCAGTGAATTGGCCGCCGATGATGCAGTGATTACGGTTGATACCGGAATGACTTCGGTTTGGGCAGCGCGTTTTATCAAACGCAAGCAAAACCGTTATTTAACCGGTTCATTTAATCACGGTTCGATGGCGAATGCGATGCCGATGGCAATCGGCGCAGCGGTGTCAAGTCAGCGGCAAGTGGTGGCGTTATGTGGCGACGGCGGTTTGTCGATGCTGCTCGGCGATTTGGCGACCATTATGCAATATAATTTGCCGATTAAAATTATTCTGTTCAATAACCGTGCGTTAGGCATGGTGAAGTTGGAAATGGAAGTGTCGGGTTTGGTTGATTGGCAAACCGATATGGTGAACCCACCGTTTGATAAAATTGCGGAATTGATGAATATCAAAGGCTTTGCTGCGCATAAAACCGAAGACGTGGAAGACGCAATCAAGCAAGCGTTCGCCCATGATGGTCCCGCATTGGTGAATATTTACACTAATTCTGACGCGCTCAGCTTACCGCCGCACCCCAGCTTGGCACAAATGCGTGACTTTATGACTTCCATGACGAAAAAATTGGTCAATGGTGATGTTGGTGAAGTGATTGATACCGCAAAAAGCAATTTTGGGCATCTAAAAGAGTTGTTTTAAGTTTTGTAACATAAAAAACCCGCAAACGCGGGTTTTTTAGTCGGTGAAATTCAAAGTTTGGCTTACTTTTTACTTGGCTCGTCGCAATTTTTGATGTCGTTGCATTTGCCGTATAGATATAAACTGTGGTTTTCCAGTTGGATTCCATACTCTTTGCTGATCTCTTTTTGGCGTTTTTCAATAATATCATCGCTGAATTCGATCACTTTGCCGCAGTCCATACAAATGATATGGTCGTGGTGGTCAATTGGAGCCAATTCAAACACCGATTTATTGCCTTCAAAGTTGTGACGAATCAGGATATCTGCTTCATCAAACTGATTCAATACGCGATAAACCGTGGCTAAACCGATCTCTTCCCCTTGTTCCAATAACATTTTGTAGATATCTTCCGCCGAGAAATGCTGATATTCGGTATTATGATGATTCTGCATTAAAGCCAGAATTTTCAAGCGTGGTTCGGTAATTTTTAAACCGGCTTTTTTTAATAATTTGATGTTGTCTTCAGACATATTAACCTCGTATCGGATAGCTATCGTTGATTAGGGAACAAATCAGATAAAGTCGCTATAAGTGTTTTATGATTCCCCTGTATTCTATGAGGAATACTTATCAATTGCAAATTATCAGGTAAAATAATTATGATAGGTATAGACAATTAGACTAATTCTGCCAAATACATTTCATCATAAATTTGCTTGACCCAAGCACTAACCCGTTGCTCGGTCAGCTCCGGTTGGCGATCTTCATCAATACACAAGCCGACAAATTTATCGCCGTCAATCAATGCCTGTGACGCTTCAAAATTGTAGCTTTCGGTTGGCCAGTAGCCGACAATTGTGGCGCCGTGCGGTTCGATAATATTGCGTACTGTTCCCATGGCGTCACAGAAATATTCTGCATAATCTTCCTGATCACCGCAGCCGAAAATACCGACGATTTTATCGGTAAAATCAATTTCTTCCAGCGTCGGGAAAAAATCGTCCCAATCAGCTTGCGCTTCACCGTAATACCAAGTCGGAATGCCGATTAAAATAAAATCATAGGCTTCGATATCTGCTTTGCTGCTTTTGGCGATATCACGGATATCCACCAGATTATCGCCCAGTTTCTTCTGGATCATTTTTGCAATATTTTCAGTATTTCCAGTATCGCTGCCATAAAATAAACCAACAAGTGCCATATTTTGTATCCTATTTTTGCTGTTGTTCTAAATATTCGTTTAATACATTCTCGATTAATTGTGCTCGACTTAGGTTATATTCGTCAGCGAGTTGCTGTAAACGTTCAATAATCTCACTGTGTAATTTCAGCTCTACCCGTTTTAAACCGGAGGCACGATCGCGGCGTAACTGGTTGCGTTTGTTGATGCGTGCCTGCTGCTCTCTACTCAGTGGGTTGGTTTTCGGACGCCCCACTTTAGGTAGATTGTGGAATAGATCCAATGTAATGCAATCTGCTTCTTGTTTTGCCATAAACCAATTTCGATCACTGTTTTAATTGAGAATGATAAGCCATTTTTAAGTTGGCGCACTATAGCATAATTTGTTTTAAAGATAAATCGTCCTTCAGCGTGTCAACGTATCAACGCCAGAAAACGGTCAATCGCTTTAATCACCAACTCGGGACTGTCGCTGTGAATCCAATGTCCGCTGCGACTGATGGTGAAAGCAGTGGCGTTTGGAAATTGCGTCAGAATAGCGTCCTTATATTCCGGCAAAATATAACTTGAACGTCCGCCTTTAATCAACAATGTGGGGGTGTCGCAGTAAACCGCTTGCCAATTTAACAAGTCGGGGTAATTGTTATAAAGTGCGGTCAGGTTAAATAAAAAACAGTCCGGTTGTTGTGGTGCAAAAGATTTCAACATGAATTGGCGAACACCGAGTTGTTGAATGTGGCGCTGCAAAATCGGGTCGGCTTGTTGACGGCTTTGCGGACGGGCTTGTTTGACGGCAAACAGCGCCTTGAATACAGCATCGTGGTGATTTTCATGGTAAGCAACTGGGGCAATGTCCAAAACCACTAATTTCTCTACTCGATTGGGCAATAAGGCAGCAATTTTCATGGCCGTTTTTCCGCCCATCGAATGACCGATCAGAATAAGACGCTCTAATTTTAAATGATCGATCAAACGGATAACATCATGCGCCATTAGTTCATAGTTCATCTCGGCATGCTGGAAACTGTGTCCGTGGTTACGCAAATCAATACGCAGCAGCGGAAAGTGCTCGGCATAAGCTCGGGCAAGAATGCCCAAATTATTGAGATCGCCGAACATGCCATGCAGAAAAACTAACGTAGGTAAAGTATGGTCGTCACCCTGCGATGTGGATTGCGGCAGTTGCAATTGGTAATTTAATAATGGATTTTCAGTCATTTGCTATCGCTAAGTCGTGGTTTAATCTTAATTAAGCGATTATAATGTGCTAAATTAGCGCTAGGATCAAGCTATCCGTTTGTTACAACTCAAAATATAAACAAA
>NZ_VDHB01000172.1:0-1660 GCF_006227735.1 Testudinibacter sp. 'clade 2' | reverse complement strand
GCATAAGCACTTAATTAATAAAGGAAAAATGCAAAGTGCGGTTCGGGGCGATATATAATCGCCCCCTACAGTTACAACATTAATCGTGTATTTTAACCTTTGTCAGCAGTCTAAGGGCGCATTAACATACGCCCTTATTTTAAATTGTCGGATTTAAACTCAACTTACATCGCATAATACATTTCGAATTCTGCCGGGTGTGGCAACATTCTTAAGCGTTGTACGTCTTTCGATTTCAACTCAACATAGGCTTCGATGAAATCTTTGCTGAATACGCCACCACGAGTCAGGAAATCGTGATCGGCTTGCAGGGCTTGTAGGGCTTCTTCCAAAGAACCGGCAACGTGCGGCACTTGTTTCAACTCTTCCGGCGGCAAGTCATACAGGTTTTTATCCATCGCATCGCCCGGGCTTAATTTGTTGATGATCCCGTCCAGACCCGCCATCAAAATCGCTGAGAATGCCAAATATGGGTTGGCACCCGGATCCGGGAAGCGCACTTCGATACGGCGTGCTTTCGGGCTGGAAACCGTCGGAATCCGAATTGAAGCGGAGCGGTTGCTTGCTGAGTAAGCCAACAGCACCGGTGCTTCGTAGCCCGGCACCAAACGTTTGTAGGAGTTGGTGGTCGGGTTGGTGAACGCATTCAAGGCTTTGGCGTGTTTGATCACACCGGCGATAAAGTGAAGTGCGGTTTCGGACAAGTTGGCATATTTATCACCGGAGAACAGGTTAGCGCCGTCTTTGCCCAACGAGATGTGGCAGTGCATACCGGAACCGTTGTCACCGAACAGCGGTTTTGGCATAAAGCACGCTGTTTTGCCGTGTTCGTGTGCCACATTGCGCACCACATATTTATAGATTTGCGTTTCGTCGGCTTTTAAGGTTAGCGTGTTGAAACGACAGGCAATTTCATTTTGACCAGCTGTTGCCACTTCGTGGTGGTGCGCTTCAATCACCAAACCGAACTCTTCCATTAACAAACACATTTCAGAGCGGATGTCTTGGGAAGAATCAACCGGAGGCACCGGGAAGTAACCGCCTTTCACGCCCGGACGATAACCGGTGTTGCCGCCTTCGTATTCGGTGTTGCTGTTCCATGCTGCTTCAATGTCGTCAATTGCAAATGAGCTGGCGCCCATGCCGACTTGAAAACGCACATCGTCAAACAGGAAGAATTCTGGTTCAGGCCCTAATAATACCGTGTCAGCGATACCGGAGGCTTTCAGGTATTCTTCGGCGCGCAAGGCGATGGAGCGAGGGTCACGATCATAACCTTGCATGGTGGTCGGCTCGTAAACATCGCAGCGAATGCTTAAGGTCGGAATCGCAAAAAACGGATCGAGAATCGCTGTTTCAGGGATCGGCATCAGCACCATGTCGGATTTATTGATGGTTTTCCAACCGGCAATCGATGAACCGTCAAACATTTTGCCGTCTTCGAAAAAATCGTCATCTACCGCACTTTTAGGAATCGAAACGTGCTGTTCGGTACCCTTGATGTCGGTAAAACGTAAATCGACAAATTTGACATCATGCTCTTCAATGAGCTTAAATACGTTGGCGATAGCTGCTTGAGACATAACTAAATCCTCTATTGGTTAATGTGAAAAATATAAAAATATTAGGGTTTGTTTGAAACATAACTAAAATATAATCC
>NZ_VDHB01000171.1:0-1154 GCF_006227735.1 Testudinibacter sp. 'clade 2' | reverse complement strand
GTGTTTTAGATTTTGCCAACTCCGATACAACAATAAATTGTTGTTGGGATTGGCTGAAGATTAGGCGGTAGGTGTTTTTGTTCATTTATATATCCATTAAGTCATAAGGAACATCACCCGTTTCTAAAAATATAGAGAACACTTTTATTACAAAGTCAAAGTCATCGATAATCGCAGAAGATGGATACATTTCACCATCACCATCAAACACAACTAAATTAGGATTATAAGGGGTATCAGACTTTGTTCTAACAATTAAATCGCCATCATCTAAATATTCTGCTAAAGTTAATAAATATTTTTCACCATCACACCTAACAGATAGTTCTGATAAGCCTATATCCGGCTCAGGAATTACTTCTAGTCTAGCCCCCCCCTCTCTATTGTTTATATTTTCTATCATTAATAACATTTCTTTTATATCCATCGAGTGCATTAATTTTCTATTTGACAAAACAATCCAACTATTATCTCCTTGAAAACCACAGGTAAAAAATAAATTACTTTTCATTTGTCACCTCTCTTATTGAGCTTTGTCCACGCTCCCAAGTATAAACTTTTGGAAGTTTTGTATCATTATCAATCGCATGAATAGTAACTGACCTTGCTTCTGATTTTTCTGCTGCAGAGGCAATATCTTGCCGACAATACGTACATACATCTTTCCCCTGAACATGTATGACGATATTTTTATCTTTAGTCACACCTTGTTTATATGCTTGCTGAATTGCACCTATTTCTGCGTGAGCTGTTGCCATATTAGCATTTGGATATGGTACTCCATCTTTTCTAGGTGGCTTCTCTGCAATCTTATCCGCAATTAAAGTTGGTGTATTCTTATCAGCTAAATTAGCTGCTCGACCTTTTTGATTGGTATCAATATAAACCTGACCATTTATATCCACTCTAGCGATTACCTCTGCTTTATCTAAATTTACCCCGCTGGCTTTAAGAGATTCATTAGATAATTGAATTTTTAATGGGACAGCAGTTGCATTATTTTCTGCCCCGATCGAAATAGTAGTGGTCTGATTTTCATACCCTTCTGTTTTCCCAACAACAGGCAACTTTTCATTCGCATCAACACCTTTTGCTAAAGGTGATATCATATTATCGACTGATTTAACCGCAACTGACCCGGCTTTTACCACCGG
>NZ_VDHB01000170.1:0-7690 GCF_006227735.1 Testudinibacter sp. 'clade 2' | reverse complement strand
ATTAATCGTGTATTTTAACCTTTGTCAGCAGTCTTGGGCGGATAGTTATCCGCCCTGAGTATAATCTTACTCGATAATATTATTGCGCTTCTAATTCGTTCATCGCAGCAATGTTGAAGCCGCCGTCAACGTGCAACACTTCGCCGGTCACACCGGAAGCCAGATCGGAACACAAGAATGCCGCACTTTTGCCCACATCTTCAATCGTGACTGTACGACGTAATGGGGTGACAGCTTCGCAATGTGACAGCATTTTCTTGAAGTTTTTGATGCCGGAAGCCGCCAAAGTGCGGATCGGGCCGGCAGAAATTGCATTGACACGAATGCCTTCTTTGCCCATTGCGTTCGCCATAAAGCGCACATTGGCTTCCAAAGAGGCTTTCGCCAAGCCCATCACGTTGTAATTTGGGATCGCACGCTCTGCGCCTAAGTATGATAGTGTGACTAAACCTGCACCGGCATTCAACATTGGGCGCGCAGCTTTTGCCATCGCCACGAAACTGTATGAGCTGATGTCGTGTGCGATTTTGAAACCTTCGCGCGTCACGGCATTCACGTAGTCACCGTCCAATTGATCACCCGGTGCAAAGGCAATTGCGTGTACAAAACCGTCAAATTTATCCCAGTGTTTGGCTAATTCTTGGAAGCAGTTGTCAATATCGGCATCGCTGGCGACATCGCACGGGATAACGATAGTGGAGTTGAAATCTTTGGCAAACTCTTCCACACGCGATTTTAATTTCTCGTTTTGATAAGTGAACGCCAATTCTGCACCGGCTTCAAACATAGCTTGAGCGATCCCGTAGGCGATTGAACGATTGCTGGCAACCCCGGCAATTAAAATACGTTTATTTGTTAAAAAACCCATAGAACTGTTTCCTATTTAATGTAAAAGAATCATTGATATGACATGAACCAGCAAATTATACCCTTTCCACCGGCTCCACGCTAGAAAAAGCACACAGAAAAGTGACCTAGGGTGATTACTCTTTAAAATAAAGTCGTGATTAATCGTTTGTTTGATCTGAATTATTTTTAAGTGCTAGAAATGAAGCAATGCCAATAGCGGGTAATATTAACCATTTGCTGCGTCCTAACAAGATGCGGGTAGAGAGCGAGATCAGCGAAGAGCGGATAATCGGGTGTGAAATAGTTTTTAAATAATAGAACGGCTGTCGGATTTCACGGCGTGTTTGTTGTGTTTGCAGATTAAACTTCCTGCGTAATACTTCACCTTTTAGCAGCAACAGCTCTTTTTCTAATGCTTTCTCTTGAGTGGACGACATAGACCGATCTCCTAATTATGCTTTGCGTTAATACTCTGTCTGATGGCGGCAATATCAAGTTTGAGCTCTTTTAGTGTGGAATCTAAAAATCCACGTTGACGACGGATAGCGCGGATGATTAATGCGGCTAAAACGATGACTACAAACAGGCAGCCGACACTGATGGAGGCAAAAACGCTGAATTTTTGGGATTCGGGGAGCCAGGCGTTTAAGGCAAAAAATAAGCTGAATCCGGCGAACAGCAGCAATAAGAAGCCGAATAGAGATAAAATCAGGATAAAAATAAGCTGTTCTTTTTGTTCGTTAAATTCAAGTTTTGCCATCTCCAACCGCACATTCAGCAGCTCAAGAGCGGTTATCAGACTATTTTTTATACCGGATTTAATTTTAGTGATCGTTTGCATGCTATCTCCCATATCAAGAAATATCGGGAAGCTGACTGGGCAGCTTCCACATATGCTCCGAATTATTTACGGTTGATTAGTAAACCGGCTACAAATGCTACACCGGCTGCAATCCCAATCGCTTTATATGGATTATCTTGAATTAAAGCATCGGATTGCTTAGCCGCTTGCCGAGTTTTGGCAGAGAATTTTTCCTGTAAATCATCTAACTGCTGGCGATAGCTGCCGGATTTTTCTGTCAGCCGTTTTTTCAGCTTTTTAAACTCATCGGCGCTGACGTCTTTGCCTTCGTCAAATAATTCTTCAGCAGTTTGTAGAATATCTTGTAATTCGGAAAGTAGTTGTTCACGTTTGGTATCAAAATCATTACTCATACTATTTTCTCCATTTGGTTGATATTAACGATGGTCAGGTTTTATCCTAAGCGATTGTTTTAATAAAATCAAAGCGGAATCATGAAATTTACAAATTTACGTAGTCGATCACGCCGGATTATCGATGTCTTTAAACTCCACATCCAGCTTATAATACTGTGCTAACCATTCACCGAGTGCTTTAATACCACAGCGCTCGGTAGCGTGGTGTCCAGCAGCATAAAAATGGATGCCTTGCTCTCTAGCCGAATGAATGGTGCGTTCCGATACTTCGCCGGTGATAAAGGCATCAATCCCTTGTGCGGCGGCGAGATCGATATAATCTTGACCACCTCCGGTGCAGATAGCAATGGTACGAATTTTATCCGGAGCATTGTCACCACAGTGCAGTGGTTCACGTTGTAATGCAGTGCGAATGCGCTCAGTCAATTCTGTTGCTGAAAGTGCGGTTTGCAGCTCGCCGTAAATTGGAATCGACACCGCACTTTTTTCAAGGGGTTGTAAATTTTTAACATTCAACATTTGTGCTAATAAGGCGTTGTTGCCTAAAGTCGGGTGAACATCAAGGGGTAAATGATAGCCGTATAAATTAATCTCATTCACCAGCAAGGTGCGAATGCGTTTGCCTTTCATGCCACGAATTAAAGGCGATTCATTTTTCCAAAAATAGCCGTGGTGCACCAGCACCGCATCCGCTTGCTGTGCCACCGCATAATCCAACAGAGCTTGGCAGGCGGTTACACCGGTGATGATTTTCTTGACCGCACTTTTGCCTTCCACTTGCAAGCCGTTAGGGGCGTAATCGGTTATGGCTTCAATATTAAGTTCTTGATTTAAAATGCGTTCTAAGTCCAAGTTATTTATTGTTGTCATTGGTAATCCTTAAATTGAAATATATGCTAAGCAAAGCACACAAGGTATTTTCTTGGTATTACTATAGCATAACTGGCGTAAGGATTTGCTATCATGCAGATTTTTATGCTATATCTATTGGGGTCATGCTGTAATCCAACTCTATATGATGGCGCGACGATTCATTTTGACCTTATACAAGTTAACCTTATACAAGGAGAATGATATGTTACATTACTCAGTGATCTTTTTTATCATCGCATTAATTGCGGCGGCGTTAGGATTCGGTGGTATTGCCGGAAGTGCGGTTGGCATTGCGAAAATACTGTTCTTTGCTTTCCTGATCTTAGCCGTATTGTCTTTTCTTTTTGGTAGGAAACGCTAGGCACCTGCCGAAACAATATTTTCAAAACAGGTACCGGATCTATTCAATAGATTTTAGCTAAGCGTTAGAATGGAATATCATCATCAAAATCAATTGGCGGTTCTGGTTGAGCCGCTGGTTTTGCTGTGGTTTGTTGAGCTGGGCGAGAAGCCGGAGCCGCATAAGACTGCTGCTGTGGAGCATAACCGCCGCTTTGCTGTGGTGCATAGCCACCACTTTGGGCGCGATCGCCACGCGAATCTAACATTTGTAGGCTGTCGCCTTGAATTTCGGTGGTGTAGCGGTCTTGACCATTTTGATCTTGCCATTTACGGGTGCGTAGGCGACCTTCAACATAGACCTTGCTGCCTTTGTGCAGGTATTCGCCGGCAATCTCGGCTAGGCGGCGGTACAGCACGATCCGGTGCCATTCAGTGATTTCACGCATTTCACCGCTGTTTTTATCGCGCCAAGATTCACTGGTTGCCACGCTGATGTTGGCAACAGCTTCGCCGTTCGGCATAGTACGGATTTCCGGTTCGTTACCTAAGTTGCCGACAATAATAACTTTATTTACACCTGCCATAATATCCTCTTGTTTTCATATTTTGATAGCGAGTTTGATAGGGCTCTATGTTGCCTGAAAATGAAAAAAAAATCACCCTTTAAAATAAAAAATATACTGGATATTTACACAGTTTTTTTATTTGTGCGATAATCATTCCAAATTGATAAAGTAATCGAGATAAAACTATGGATAAAATTGAGGTTCGTGGCGCCCGTACCCACAACTTAAAAAATATTGACTTGACCATTCCGAGAGAAAAACTGGTGGTGATCACCGGGCTTTCCGGTTCGGGCAAATCCTCTTTGGCATTTGATACACTGTATGCAGAGGGGCAGCGACGCTATGTTGAATCGCTGTCGGCATATGCGCGCCAATTTTTGTCATTGATGGAGAAACCGGACGTTGATCATATTGAAGGGCTGTCACCGGCCATTTCGATTGAACAGAAATCGACCTCGCACAATCCGCGTTCGACGGTCGGCACCATCACGGAGATTTATGACTATTTGCGCTTGCTGTTTGCCAGAGTGGGTGAACCGCGCTGTCCGACTCACGATGTGCCGTTGACGGCGCAAACCATCAGCCAGATGGTAGACAAAGTGCTGGAGCTGCCGCAGGGCAGTCGGATGATGCTGTTGGCGCCGGTGGTGAAAGAGCGCAAAGGCGAGCATGTAAAATTATTAGAAAATATTGCCGCACAGGGTTACATCCGTGCCAGAATCGACGGGGAAATCTGCGATTTGTCCGACCCGCCGACGCTGGAATTACAGAAAAAACATACCATTGAAGTGGTGATCGATCGTTTCAAAGTGCGGTCAGATTTGGCGAACCGTTTGGCGGAATCATTTGAAACCGCACTTGAGCTGTCGGGCGGTACGGTTGTGGTAGCGCCGATGGAAGGAGAAAATCTTGAAGAGCTGTTGTTCTCGTCCAATTTTGCTTGTCCGCATTGCGGCTATTCGGTGGCAGAGCTGGAACCCCGTTTGTTCTCGTTTAACAATCCGGCAGGCGCTTGCCCGAGTTGTGACGGCCTAGGAGTTCAGCAATATTTTGATGAAAAACGGGTGATTCAAAATCCAGCAATATCGTTGGCAAGCGGTGCGATTAAAGGCTGGGATAAACGAAATTTCTACTATTTTCAAATGTTGAGTTCGTTGGCAAAACACTACGCTTTTGATATCAATACCCCGTTTGAACAGTTGTCTCCAAGCATTCAAGATGTGGTGCTGAACGGTTCCGGTGATGACGAAATCGAATTCCAGTATGTGAATGATCGTGGTGATATCACCCTGCGCCGTCACCCATTCGAGGGTATTTTGAATAATATGGCGCGTCGCTATAAAGAGACCGAATCGAATGCGGTGCGTGAAGAGCTGGCAAAAAATATCAGCACGCGTCCTTGTACTTCTTGTGGCGGTTCACGTCTGCGGACGGAGGCGCGTCATGTTTTTATCGATCAATTTAATTTGCCGAATGTGGCTGAACGCAGTATTGGCAATGCGTTAACTTTTTTTGAAAATCTACAACTCAGTGGGCAACGGGCGCAAATTGCGGAAAAAATCTTAAAAGAGATTAAAGAGCGGTTATCATTCTTGGTGAATGTCGGGTTGAATTACCTTTCGCTTTCCCGCTCGGCAGAAACCCTGTCCGGCGGTGAAGCACAGCGGATTCGCCTTGCCAGCCAAATAGGTGCCGGCTTGGTTGGGGTGATGTATGTGCTCGATGAACCGTCAATCGGGCTGCACCAACGGGATAACGAACGCTTGCTGAAAACCCTGATTCATCTACGCGATCTAGGCAATACTGTGATTGTAGTAGAGCATGATGAAGATGCAATTATGGCGGCCGATCACATTATTGATATCGGACCGGGTGCCGGCGTGCATGGCGGTGAAATCGTTGCCAGCGGCACGGCTAAACAATTGATGAAAAATAAAGCGTCATTGACCGGAAAATACCTCTCTGGCGAAGAAAAAATTGCAATTCCGACACAGCGTACTGTGGTGGATAAGAGCAAATGGCTGACGTTGAAAGGCGCCAGCGGCAACAATTTAAAACATGTTGATCTGGCGATTCCGGTTGGTTTATTTACCTGTATCACCGGTGTATCAGGTTCAGGTAAATCAACCTTGATCAACGATACTTTATTTCCGTTGGCGCAAAATGCGTTGAATAGAGCAGAAAACACTCAAGTTGCACCTTATGAGAGTATTGATGGATTAGGACACTTCGATAAGGTGATCGATATTGACCAAAGTCCGATCGGGCGTACGCCTCGCTCCAATCCAGCGACGTATACCGGGCTGTTCACGCCGATTCGTGAGCTGTTTGCCGGTGTGCCGGAGGCGAGGGCGCGCGGCTATAATCCGGGACGATTTAGTTTTAACGTACGCGGTGGGCGTTGTGAAGCCTGTCAAGGCGATGGCGTGATTAAAGTGGAAATGCACTTCTTGCCGGATGTGTATGTGCCTTGCGACCACTGTAAAGGTAAACGCTATAACCGTGAAACTTTGGAAATTCGCTACAAAGGCAAAACCATTCACCAGATTTTAGAGATGACGGTGGAAGAGGGGCTGGAATTTTTTGCCGCGGTGCCGATGATTGCACGTAAACTGCAAACCTTAATGGATGTCGGCTTATCCTATATTCGTCTGGGGCAATCGTCTACGACGTTATCAGGCGGCGAAGCGCAGCGGGTGAAACTGGCAACCGAACTGTCGAAGCGTGATACCGGCAAGACGCTGTATATCTTAGACGAGCCAACCACCGGCTTGCATTTTGCTGATATTAAACAGTTGTTGGGCGTATTGCACCGCTTGCGCGATCAAGGCAATACCATTGTGGTGATTGAACACAATTTGGATGTGATTAAAACCGCAGACTGGATTATCGATCTTGGTCCGGAAGGCGGTGATGGCGGTGGGCAAATTATCGCTGAAGGCACGCCGGAACAGCTGGTTAAAAATACCGAATCGCATACGGCAAGATTTTTGGCACCGATTTTAGCCAGAGAATAGTAAAGTGCGGTTTATAAGATCAAAAGTTTAACATATAGTTAAAGCAGTTAATTCCCACCGCAGCGGACATCGGTATTATTGGCTGCGGTGTTTACTGTCAAAAAGTTGAACATCAACAGACTTTAATTTGTTGGTTTTGAATAGTGTTATTTTTCTTTTTTATAAGCAAGACCGTACATCATCAGCTGCAAGGCGTCAATGTTCAGCTGGTGTTCTTTGCCCCGATATAAGTTGCAAAGCTGTGGATCGGTTCGTAGTTCATCAATTTTGCGGGTGAACACGCTGATTAGCGCGATCGGAAAATCTTGTTGGATAATTCGTTTAGTTTGTAATTGTTGAAAAAAATGAGACATAAAACGGTATTTTTCTTGCTCCATTGTGGTAAAAAAAGACCGCATTTCTTCATCTGAATGGTATTGAAAATCCGCCTGCATGGGCTGCGAGTACAGCCCATTCAGCGCCTCTTCTTGCATTTTAAAAATTTGGCTGATGATAGTTTCCAATGATATTTCTTGTTTTAAAAAATCCAAGAACCGCAATCGCACCTCTTCTTTTTGCTCAAATAGTAACTGTTTAAGCAGCGCTTTTTTATTTTTAAAATGTTTATAAAATGTCACTCGGCTGACTTTTGCTTGTTGACAAATTTCATCGACAGAAACCCGTTTCCACCCCTGTTGTGAAAACAGTTGAAGTGCGGTTTGTTGTATGACAGCGGATTTGCTCATTGTTGGGTGTCTCTTAGTAATTCGTGTTATCTGATAGTAGTAAGCATAATTAAAACAGGGTTTTTAAGCAAATTAATCATAAATACTATCTATTATCATT
>NZ_VDHB01000017.1:0-11179 GCF_006227735.1 Testudinibacter sp. 'clade 2' | reverse complement strand
CTTTGTCAGCAGTCTAAGCCGCAAAGCGGCTGATCTATGCGTAACCTAGTACGGCTTTGCCGTGCTAGGCTAAAAGGACTAGTTTTAGCTCAAATAATATACTTAAAAGATCAAAACACCCTAGGTTACTTTAAACGGTTTTCTTCAGTTTCCGGCTCTAAATCCAATTTTTCCATTAACAGGCGGTCACCGTCTTCTTGTGGGTTTTCGGTGACTAATAGTTTATCGCCGTAGAAAATTGAGTTGGCGCCCGCCATAAAGCACATGGCCTGCATGCTTTCCGACATACCTTGTCGTCCGGCGGATAAGCGTACATAACTTTGTGGCATGGTGATGCGAGCGACGGCAATGGTGCGGACAAATTCGGTCCAGTCCAGATCTTCTGCATCCATCAACGGTGTGCCTTCCACTTTCACCAACTGATTAATCGGCACCGATTCCGGCTGCGGATCCAGATTGGCCAGGCTGGCGATTAAGCCGGCGCGTTCTTTGCGGGTTTCATTCATGCCGACAATGCCACCGCAGCAGACTTTCAGCCCGGCAGACCGCACTTTGCCCAAGGTATTGATGCGATCATCAAAGCGGCGAGTGCCGATCACCTCATGATAGTGTTCCGGTGCGGTGTCAAGGTTATGGTTGTAGTAATCCAACCCAGCCTCTTTCAATTGCTCTGCCATACCGTCTTGCAACAAGCCGAAAGTACCGCAGGTTTCCATGCCTAACGCTTTGACTGCTTTGATAATTTCAGTGATTTTTGTGACATCTTTCGGTTTCGGACCGCGCCATGCAGCCCCCATGCAGAAACGCCCGGCACCGCGAGATTTAGCAATTTTGGCTTTTTCAACAATTTCATCGATTTCCAATAACTGCTGGTTCTGCACCCCGGTTTGGTAGCGTGCTGATTGCGGGCAGTAGCCGCAGTCTTCCGGGCAGCCGCCGGTTTTAATCGACAGTAGAGTAGAAAGCTGAATCGCTTGCGGATTAAAATGCTGGCGGTGAACCTGAGCCGCACGATAAATCAGGTCTAAAAACGGCGTTTCAAACAGCGCTTCGACTTTGCACACTGACCAATACTCTAGGCTTGGGTGTGGGGTTAAACGGCTGAGCTCGACCGATTGAGTCGTCATATTATTCCTCGGTAATACGTTATTGGAGTGTCGTTGTGACAATCCGGTGAATGTTGGCGCCTATGTTAGCGGAAAACAAGATTGCTGAAAAGTAATGAAAAATCAATACCTCCTGCGGCAGTTTACAAGATTCGATTATCGATTAAAGATCCGTGATCAACTGTCAAAGTGCGGTCAACAAAGTCCGTAACTTCTTGCGGTTGGTGCGTGACCATCAACAAGGTTAGGTTTTTGTCACGACAGATTTGTGCCAACAATTGTAGCATTTCTTGGCGAAGTGCGGTATCCAGTGCAGAAAAGGGTTCGTCGAGCAGTAGAATCGGCTTATCACGCAGCATACAGCGTGCCAAGGCAATCCGCTGTTTTTGCCCGCCGGAAAGTTGTTCCGGCAGACGGGACAAATACGGGGTTAAACCAACTTTGTCTGCAATATATAACACGGCTTGCCGCTGTTCGGCGTTGATGTTTAAAGTCGGTTGCAGACCCAGAATAATATTCTGCGCTACACTGAGGTGGTTAAACAGATTGTTTTCTTGAAACAGCATCGAAACCGGACGCAAGTGCGGTTGGCTGTGGCTGTGATTTTCGCCATTCAGCCAAATTTGTCCACTATCTGGCTGTTCAAAACCGGCAATCAGGTTCAGCAGTGTGCTTTTTCCGGCACCGCTAGCGCCAATCAGCGCAACTTTTTCACCGGCTCGAATTTGCAGATCAAACTGCATCGGCATCTGTTTATAATTAAATTCTAGTTGTCTCAGATTGATCATCGCTTTTCTCGATCACAAGGAAAATTAAGCCGCACAGCAGCAGTAAAATTAAGGCAGTCACTGCCGCTTCTTGACTGCGGTAGTGTCCCAGTTGTTGATACAGCAGGCGTGGCAGCGAACTGAAATCTTGGTTGCCAAACAGGGCAATAGCGCTGAAATCCCCCAACGATAGCGCTACTGCATAGGCATAAGCGCTGCGCAGCGGATTCTGCAAGCTGTGCCATTCGATTAAGCGCCAACGTGTCCATCCGCGAATGCCGAGTGACTGGCATAAATTTTCATAGTGGCGCATATTGTTGTTAAGCGGTGTCGCCAGAATGCGCAGTACAAACGGCATGGCAATTAAGGCGTTGCACAACGCAACGATAAGAAACAGGTGCCATACCGCAAAATCCAGTTGTTGCAGCAGCAAAAACAGCCCGATTGCCAAGACTAAGGTTGGAATCGCAAGAATCATCATACCGATATTGATCATCATGTTGGCGGTTTTAAGTTGATAGTGCCAGCGCAAACGGCGTGCCCCGATCAGCAGCGCAATACTCAACAACAGCGCCAGCAAAGCCGCAAACGGCGCAAGGGTCAGCGAATAGCCGAGCGCTTGCCACAGCTGCGGAGTTTGCCAGATTTTCGATAGTGCTGGGGAGGTTAAACCACTGTAGACAATATTCAGCAGCGGCAGGGCGATAAACAGCGCAACGCTAACCAACGTAATCCAATGGACAGCGACAAAAGTGCGGTTCAGTGGCTGTCGCCAGCGGTGTTGGGTACTGAGCGGCGTCGGGGTATGTCGGCTAAAATAGCTGCTGGTTTGAAACAGCACAAAACACAACATGAATTGCACCAACGCCAGCATCGCCGCTTTGCCCAGATCAAAATCAAACGTCACCGCTTGGTAAATTGCCACTTCCAACGTGGTATATTTCGGGCCGCCACCCAATGTCAACACAATGGCAAAGCTGGTGAAACACAGCATGAAAATCAGTGCAAACACCGACAACAATTGCTGGCGCAGATAAGGCCACTCGATTAAACGCAAAAAATGGCCGTTGCGAATATTCAATTGTGCTGCCAGTTGTCGTTGCTGCTGCGGAATGCTGTGTAGCGCCTGCAAAAAAATCTTACTTGCCAGTGGCAGATTGAAAAACAGATGGGCGATCAAAATACCGTTTAAACCGTAGAGTTTCGGCTGCCAGTCGATGTGTAGCCAGCCGAGCCAGGTGTTCAACCAACCGGACAGACCATAGATACCGATGAGACCAAAAACTGCCACCAGCACCGGCAAGACAAACGTTAATGAAAAAATTTTCAGCAGCCATTTTTTTGCCCAGAAAGTGCGGTAAAACAGGGCGTGGGCAGTGAGCAGCCCGATAAATACCGACAGCAACGCCGAGAGCGTGGCTTGCAGCAGGCTGAAGCGCAGAATATGCCAGAAGTAGCGATCAGCAAACAGCAAAGACCAAGAGGAATCCTGACTCTGCCGCCATAGTTGCCACAAACTGTTGCCACTGATTGCCAGCAAAAAAGCGATCACCGCCAAGCCGAGCAAGCTCTGTTTTTGGCAGTAAACGCTGAATTTAGACCGCACTTTGTTCATTTCAAGTTAGATTTATTGGCTTAGTGCCTGTTGCCAAACTTGAATTTGTGCTTTGCTATCGTCGCTGCTCGGGAACGGAATCGCTAAGGTTTTGAACGGCGTAAATTGATCAAAGCGTGCTTCGACTTCGGTTTTGATTACCGGCAGCATAATGTTGTGCAGCGCAATGGTTTTTTGTGCTTCGGGGCTGAGTAAAAAAGCTAAAAACTGGTCAGCGAGTTCAGGCTGCTGACTTTTTTTCAACTTAGCGGCAAGTTCGATTTGCACAATGTGACCTTCCTCAAATTCGGCAGCAGCGTAATTGTCTTTTTGCTCATGAATTTGGTGATACAGCGGTGACGTGTTGTAGCTTAATACCATGTCGGATTCACCTTTTAAGAATGCACCGTAGGTTTCAGACCAGCCTTTGCCGACGGTAACAGTATGTTTTGCCAGGGTTTTCCACGCATTTTCCACTTGGTATTGCGGATAAACCGTGTTGATCCATGCCAGAAGCCCTCTTCCGACGGTGCTGGTGCGTGGATCTTGATAAATCACCTTCAGATCTTGGCGTTCGACTAAGGCTTTCAGGCTTGTTGGCGGATTTTTTAATTTTTGTTGATCGTAGATAAAGGCATATTGCCCGTAGTCATACGGCATAAAAGTGCGGTCTTGCCATTCGATTGGCAGTGCCAGTTGACTTAAATCGACGTTATTTTCTGCAAATAAACCGGATTGGCGGGCATTGGCAAGTTGATTATTGTCTAAACCGACCAACACATCGGCTTTGCCACCTTTTTCCAAATAGAGGCGGTTGAGCATGGTCACCCCGTCTTCAAACGGCACGAAAGTCAATCTACATTGGCATTGCTGCTCAAAGGCTTGTTTGAGTTTCGGACCGGGGCCCCAATCGGAGGTGAAAGAGTCGTAACTATAGACCGTTAAGGTTGGTTTTTCAGCGCTGATTGCCGCACTGGCGCTCAATAAAAGGGTGGCGGAGATAATGCTACGGTTTAACAATTTTTGTGCTAATGAAAACATGATAGAAATCCTTTTTTATAAAAATATAAGAAAAGAATTCAAGTGCGGTGACCAGTGTGGAAACGCAATCTCAAATCCCTTCGCTGCTACTAATCAGATCAGGTTCAGCGGGTATTTCTCAGCGTTATCTTACGCATAAAAAAAAGATAAGATAATGCACCCCGATGAGAGCGCTTTATCTTATCCAAAACCGTTGGCAAAGAAAAGGGTTAATCAATGGTTTTCGGCCAGTTGCCGGTATCGACTTTTGGATATTGCATCTGCATTGCACGCAAGGTGTCGAGCAGAATTTGCATGATAATCACATTGCGTCCGGATTTCGAGTCGGCAGGAATCACATACCAGGGTGCATACTCGGTGGAGGTCGCATTAATCACTTTCTCGTATTGCTTTTGAAAGTCACCCCATAATTTGCGATCGTCCAGATCGCCTAAATTGAATTTCCAGTTTTTATCCGGATTATCCAACCGCTCTTGCAACCGTTCTTTTTGCTCATCTTTGGAAATATGCAGGAAAAATTTGACAATCACGGTTCCAGTTTCGCTCAGCAGCCGTTCAAATTCGTTAATCTGGCGTAAGCGGCGCTGTTCTTCGGCATCATCAATCCAACCTTTGACTTTGGTAACCAACACATCTTCATAATGGCTACGGTTGAAAATCACGATTTCACCGCGCCGAGGTACCACATTGTGCACCCGCCACAAATAGTCACGATCCAGCTCATTTTCAGTCGGGGCTTTGAAGTAAGCGGTGCGTACCGCCAGCGGATCAACACTTTGGAATACCGCTCGAATCGTCCCGTCTTTGCCGGAAGTATCCATGCCTTGCAACACGATCAACACCTTGCGTTGATGTTCGGCATACAACAAATCTTGCAAATGATCCAATTCAGGCGCCAGTTCGCGCAAAATGGCATTGCGTTCGTCTTTATTTTCAGCAATATCTTTTTTGCCGTTAGTTGAAAAGTCATCGATCTTGAAACTGTTTTTACGATCAATCCGGTAGTTTTTAATCTCGAATGCCATAGACGTTCCTTACTTGAGTGTATTGAAGCTCATAAAATCGGTTAATTGACAAAATGGGAACTGACAGGAATAAAATGCTGTGCCAACAATTCAGGCCGTTGCAGCACATCTGCCAAGCTATAACGAGCCAGCTGTTCATAAAAGGCGGCGACCGCTTGATCAAAAATGGTCGGCAGTTTACAAATTGGGGCAATGCAGCATGTGCTGTCGCCGGTTTCACTGTGGCATTTCACCAGCGTACCGTCATCGCCTTCTGCCTTACGGATCACATCCGCCAGATTGATTTGATTAGGAGAATGGGCAAGTTGTATACCGCCGCCTTTGCCACGACGGGACAGAATGGTTTTTTGTTTTGCCAAATGGTGAATCACTTTCATCAAATGATTTTCTGAAATTTGGTAAGCTGCGGCAATTTCTTGAATGGTGCAGAGACGATCGCTGTGTAGTGCCAGATAAATCAGAACACGAAGGTTATAATCGGTGAATTTGCTGAGTTTCATAATATTTGTTTAGCTAGGGGAATTGTCTGAGTTTAACACAGCTTGGGCAAAAGTGCGGTTGATCAGAATCAACCGCACTGCCTAAAATGGTTAAATGAATTTAACCGGGGTTGGATAAGGTATTAAAATCCACCCATAAACATAAACAGCAGCGTTTGTGCGATGCTTTCTTCCGGAATCACCTCGCCGTTCAGTTTCAGTTCGCCATTTTCCAAAATAAGTTTGGACTGATAGTTTGCGCCGTTATCGTTGCTGACCAACACTTTTTGCTGTACAGCGTCTTCAAGCGACCGATTTAATTCAGATTCGGCATATTGTTCAGGATTCTCTATACCGTCTAACTTTGCCAAGCTGGTCATCAACATTTGTGCAGATTGGCGATTGACGTTGGCGTTCATTTCCAATTTATCGAACAGCGAAAGAATTTTGCCTTGCATTAGTGCAGCTTGTTGATCAGCTTTGGAGAAAGCCAGATCAAAGGTTAGTTGATTTTCGCCCGCACTGTTTTTCAATTTAAGCGGTTGAATTGTCAATGTCGGTTGCTGTTGCAGCAGTTTTAATCCTGCCTCGTTCAATTGCGCCTGCTGTTGTTGCAGATTAGGGTTGCTAAAGGCTTCAACGACTTGATTTAGCTCGGCGGCAGCCAGATGACCTAAATTCAGGTTAAAATCAATTTGCCCAAAATTTTCGCCGTTTACGCTTAAGGCTTCGACGCTGTTATTTAAGCGGTAGTCGGCAAATTGAGCGCTGACATTGGTGTCGTAATCGAGGCGAATATTTTTCAGCTCGACATTTTGTGCGCTGTAATCGGTTGCGGCTTCATCAACAACGCTGATTAACCCAATATCAAAACGCTGCTTTCCGCTTGGAATATATTTGAAGTCAGTCGGGCTGAGATCGGAATTCAATGTAACATCATTGAAGGTCAAAGTGCGGTTGACGGTGATGGGTTGGTACTGATCATTAAATTCATCCGCCTGTAAAGTGGAAACCCATTTTTCCAAACGCATTTTCAGTAAGCCGACGCCTTCTTGATTCGTATCGCTTTCAATATAAATTGGCGTGCTGTTGATGCTAAATTGCTCGTTGCTGTAATCAAAAGCAGCAATGGTTGAATTTTGCTTGATTTGCCCGCTATAGCTGATACTGAAATCACCGCTGTAAGGTGCAACGCCTTTACTGGCTTTAAACACTTCGCTGATCGACGGATCTTCGGTCATTTCGGAATGCGCATCGGCTAAAACCGGCATCAGTTTCAGACTGGTTAAGCGTGACAACGGTAATGGTCCGTGCTCAGCTGTGCTTTTGAACGGGAGTATCAGCTGAGAATTATCTTTTAAATCAGTAAGGATCACTTGATCTTCAATCTGAGTCGAGAAAAAGCCGCGCTCTAGTTTGGTATTTTTAATTGCAAGGTGGTAATTGCCGTGAGCGAGGTTATTATAGCCACTGGTAACGCGTTCATTGGCGAATGCGATATATTCTGGATATTTTTGTTCCAGTGCTTTACCGGAATACCAAGTGCCGCCAGCCCATGCCGCCACCAAAACTGCGATGGCGCCAAGCGCCAGAGATGATTTTTTCATAATAATTCCTTTTTATTAAATACTAATGTCAATCTGATTAAACGGTAAACAGAGTATAGCCATTCGCTGAAAAATATACCAGCAGCAGTTTGAATACGGTTGTACTGTTTTTTAGATTTTTTCGCAAAAAAATGATTTTTGCCCTTGAACTTTGTGTTTTCACCCCTATTTATTGCTGCAAGTCAGGATCAATGTTGTTTTTTGACGGCTACAACAAATTTAACCGTAGCAGTTGAAATTCAATTTTTAGTCCGCATCTTAAAAGCATCGAAGCAATTCGCGTGCTTTACAGAGAACAAATTTTAGATTTAACAGGAGAAATCAAATGGGAAAAATTATTGGTATTGACTTGGGTACAACCAACTCATGTGTAGCGGTGATGGATGGTGACAAACCGCGTGTGATTGAAAATGCAGAAGGCGACCGCACCACGCCGTCGATTATTGCTTATACACAAGATGGCGAAACTTTGGTCGGACAACCGGCAAAACGTCAAGCGGTAACCAACCCGAAAAATACTGTGTTTGCAATCAAACGCTTGATTGGGCGTCGTTTCACTGACGAAGAAGTGCAGCGTGACGTTAATATTATGCCGTTTGACATTGTGAAAGCGGATAATGGCGATGCGTGGGTATCAGTGAAAGACGAGAAAATGGCACCACCGCAAATTTCTGCCGAAGTATTGAAAAAAATGAAAAAAACTGCCGAAGATTTCTTAGGCGAGAAAGTCACTGAAGCGGTCATCACCGTGCCGGCGTATTTCAACGATGCGCAACGTCAAGCGACTAAAGACGCTGGTCGTATTGCTGGCTTGGAAGTGAAACGTATCATCAACGAACCGACAGCGGCAGCGTTGGCATATGGTTTGGACAAAGACAAGGGCAACCACACTATCGCCGTTTACGACTTGGGTGGTGGTACGTTCGACCTTTCGATTATTGAAATTGATGACGTTGAAGGTGAAAAAACGTTTGAAGTGTTGGCAACCAACGGCGATACCCATCTGGGCGGCGAAGATTTTGACAACCGTGTGATCAACTATCTGGTGGACGAGTTCAAAAAAGATCAAGGTATCGATCTGCGTAACGATCCGTTAGCGATGCAGCGTCTGAAAGAAGCGGCAGAAAAAGCCAAAATCGAACTTTCTTCTGCGCAACAAACCGATGTGAATCTGCCGTATATCACCGCAGATGCGACAGGTCCAAAACACCTGAACATCAAACTGACCCGTGCCAAATTGGAATCCTTGGTAGAAGATTTGGTACAACGTTCATTGGAGCCGGTGCGTACCGCACTTAAAGATGCTGATTTGAGCGTATCTGAAATCGATGAAGTGATTTTGGTTGGCGGACAAACCCGTATGCCGATGGTACAACAAAAAGTGGCTGAATTCTTTGGTAAAGAGCCTCGCAAAGATGTGAACCCAGATGAAGCGGTTGCGATCGGTGCGGCGGTGCAAGGTGGCGTGTTGGCTGGTGATGTGAAAGACGTGTTGTTGCTTGACGTAACTCCGTTGTCATTGGGTATCGAAACCATGGGTAGCGTGATGACCAAACTGATCGAGAAAAACACCACGATCCCGACCAAACACAGCCAAGTGTTCTCCACGGCGGAAGATAACCAAAGTGCGGTTACCATTCATGTGTTGCAAGGGGAACGTAAACGTGCTGCGGACAATAAATCTTTAGGCCAGTTTAACTTGGAAGGAATCCAAGCTGCACCGCGCGGCATGCCGCAAATCGAAGTGACTTTCGATATTGATGCGGACGGAATCTTGCACGTTTCTGCCAAAGATAAAGGCACGGGTAAAGAGCAAAAAATCACCATCAAAGCTTCTTCAGGTTTGAGTGATGATGAAATCCAACAAATGGTACGCGATGCGGAAGCCAATGCGGATTCGGATCGTAAATTTGAAGAGTTAGTGCAAGTGCGTAACCAAGCGGATCATCTGGTGCACTCAACCCGTAAGCAGTTGACCGAAGTCGGTGATGCCCTGTCAGCCGATGACAAAGCGGCGATCGAAAGTGCGGTCAGCGAGTTGGAAACCGCAGCCAAAGGTGAAAACAAAGATGTGATTGAAGCTAAAACTCAAGCTTTGATTCAGGCATCGGAAAAACTGATTGCTGCAGCACAGCAACAAGCCCAAGCCGGTCAACAGCAGGCGCAAGGTCAAGCCGAACAAGGCAAAGGCGGTGATGACGTAGTTGATGCTGAATTTGAAGAAGTGAAAGACAAGTAAGTCGATGGCGATTAAAGAGGGGCAAATCCACTTTCTTTAGTACCAAGCAGGGCGATGAGTAATCTTCGCCCTTTTGCACATATAAAAACAACTCAAGAGAAGCAAACGGAAAGACTATGTCGAAGCGTGATTATTATGAAATATTAGGCGTTGCCCGCAGTGCCGATGAAAAAGAGATCAAAAAGGCGTATAAACGTCTGGCAATGAAATATCATCCGGATCGCAACCCGGACAATAAAGACGCGGAAAGCAAATTTAAAGAGGTCAAAGAAGCCTATGAAATTTTAACTGACCAGCAAAAACGTGCTGCCTATGATCAATATGGTCATGCTGCCTTTGAGCAAGGTGGTTTTGGCGGCGGCGCAGGCGGCTTCGGCGGTGCAGATTTCGGCGATATTTTCGGTGATATGTTCGGTGATATTTTTGGCGGCGGTGGACGTGGTCGTCAGCGAGTAGTGCGTGGCGATGATCTGCGTTACGACTTGGAAATCACCTTAGAAGAAGCGGTTAAAGGTACGACTAAAGATATTAAGATCAATACCTTAGTTGAGTGTGACAGCTGTCATGGCAGTGGAGCGCAAGCGGATTCGAAAGTGGAAACCTGCCCGACCTGTAAAGGTGCAGGGCGAGTACGCCGTCAACAAGGCTTTTTTGTCACCGAACAGGTCTGTCCGACCTGCCATGGCAGTGGTAAAAAAATTGAGAAACCTTGTACGAAATGTCATGGTGACGGGCGTGTACATAAAGCCAAAAATCTGTCGGTTAAAATTCCGGCTGGTGTTGATACCGGCAACCAATTGCGGTTGAGCGGTGAAGGTGCAGCCGGTGAGAATGGCGCACCCGCAGGGGATCTGTATGTGGTTATTCACGTTAAAGATCACCATATCTTCGAACGTGACGGCAACAACCTGTATTGCGAAGTGCCGATCAGCTTCACCATGGCGGCATTAGGCGGCGAAATTGAAGTGCCGACTTTGGACGGACGGGTTAAACTGAAAATTCCGGCGGAAACCCAAACCGGTAAACTGTTCAGAATGCGTGGCAAAGGTGTGACCTCAACCCGCAGCCATTATGCCGGTGATTTAATTTGTAAAGTGATTATTGAAACGCCGGTGAAACTGAACGAAGAGCAGAGAAACTTGTTGAAACAATTGGAAGAAAGTTTAGAAGGCAGCGGCAAAAACCGCCCGAAATCCTCTAGTTTTCTGGACGGCGTGAAGAAGTTTTTTGATGATTTAACCAAATAAAAAACAGAGACGAAATACAACGTTTGAAAGCGATTATCTCAGGGTAATCGCTTTTTTTATTATAGGCAGACGAA
>NZ_VDHB01000169.1:0-595 GCF_006227735.1 Testudinibacter sp. 'clade 2' | reverse complement strand
GCGTTATTGGGCGGAAACCTGGACGGGCGAAATGTTTGCCGAATTCTTGCTGGAACACCCCGCCTATCAAGACCACCCCTTGCTCAAGCCTTACCGGGCAGGCGGCGAACGCAGCAGCAACCCTTTTGTGAATTTTTACTGGGATTTTTACGCCCAAGGCAAACCCTGCCATGCGCCGATACAGTATCCCGCCATGCAGGAAATCGTGGACATCATCCACCAAAACAACGGTTTGGCCGTGCTTGCCCATCCGCACATCAACCTGAAAGGCAAAGCCCAGCTGCTCGACGGCATCATCAAAACAGGCATAGACGGCATAGAAGCCTTCAGCAGCTACCACAGCCCGGAACAAATCCGTGAGAGTTTAACTGATGCCGCCCAAAACGGCTTGTTCACCACCTTTGGCAGCGACTTCCACGGCAAAACCAAACCTTCTATCCAGCTGACCCAACACGGCTGCACCTGGCCGCTTGCGGATATGGAACGGCAATTGGATAAACTGTGGGGGAGAGTTATCTAAGTGCGGTTTAATTTGTTGAAAATTTCATAAAAAACCACCGCACTTTGAATAAAAAAGGCCGTCTGAAAAAATATT
>NZ_VDHB01000168.1:0-20805 GCF_006227735.1 Testudinibacter sp. 'clade 2' | reverse complement strand
GTTAAACACAGTTGCTACCTTGCCTCATCAAATATCTTTGTCAATAATCTGAAAAACCCATGCTGTTTTAAAATAGCATGTGGTTTTTGTTTGCCCGCTGACCGCACTTTGTCGATTGTAAATGAAGGTAGACTCCATTTTCAAGCGAAAATCTATCAAGTAAATGAAAACATTGCATTAATTTTGTGATCTCCCGCTAATTTTAAGGGATTAAAGATTGCGTATTTTGACGATTTATTAAAGAATTATCAATGCGTTGCTTATCAAAACAATGATAAACAACAGATCATGGTGCAGAATCAAACAAGGTGAGGTCGGGGTATGCAGATAGGAACAGTAAAATGGTTTAACAACGCCAAAGGTTTTGGATTTATTGCAGAAGAGGGCAGTTCTGACGATATTTTCGCACACTATTCGGTGATTGAGATGGACGGCTACCGCTCTTTGAAAGCCGGTCAAAAAGTACAATTTGAGGCGATTCACGGTGACAAAGGTTCGCATGCCACTAAAATTATCCCGGTACCACTGGAACAAAGTTTAACATCTTAATTCTTGGCTGAGAAAGTAAAAAACGGACATCTGTTTAACGTCCGTTTTTTATTGTGACTAACGCTGGTATTTTCCCGCCATACTTTGGTAAATCGCATTTTCATAGCGCAACAAATCATATTTTGCCTGCAAAATACTCAATTCGGAATTTTGTTCAGTGGCGAGCGCCGCCAACCAATCTTTCATTCCGGTAATTCCAGCGTTATATTGTAAGCGGTAGGTGTTGCTGATATTACGATCATAGCGGTATTTTTGGTTTAGGTTCTGGTAGCTTTTTTGTGCCAATTGATACGCCTTATAGTTGCTGTCAATTTCATTCAGGGCGGTGGTGATGCCTTTTTGGAAATTCAGCTTGGCGGTTTCATACGCCGCTTCCGATAATTTCACATTCCATTTCACCCGATTCCAGTCTAAAAACGGCAAGTTAATCCCAAGCGTACCACCACTCAACGGTGCATCAAACATGTTGCCGACACTGCCGCCGCCGGTGGCTAAACTGGCGCCTAAGGTAATGCTCGGATACCAGCTTTTTTCCATTGCGTTTACACTCTTAAAGGCGGAGCTTAAGCGGTATTGATAAGCCTTCAAATCCGGACGGTTGGCAATAGTGGATAACGGAATATCCAGATTGACCGGTTGCAATTTCAGGTTTTTCAAATTGATTACATTTAGTTCCAGATTTTGCTGCGGTTGTAAGTTTAGCAGGTTGCGCAGGGTGCTTTCTACGGTTTGCAATTGTGATTGATAGCTAATCAGTTGGTTTTCCGCCGATAACACCGATTGTCGGCTTTGATCAGCATCTAATTGCAAGGTGACACCTTGGTTGACTTGGTTTTGGGTCAAGCTGGCGATTTGCTGATAGGTTTTGATATTGTTTTGCACTATAGCGATAGCTTGTTTCAAATAGGCAATTTGATAGTAGCTGTCGATCACCTGGTTAATCAGCGTCAATTTCACCGCATCTAAATCGGCTTCGGTCGCGCTGTGTTCCCACTCGGCGGCATCGGCACTGTCGGCCAGTTTGCGCCACAGATCAAGAGTATAATTTAGCGACAATGAACTACCGTAACTGCGGGTTGAGATACCGCTTTCGGTATTTTTTTGCACGCTGCCGGATATTGAACCGCTGAATGTTGGTACCAGATCGGCACCCAATAAATTGGCATTATACAAAGCACGGTTGACGCTGATTGCTGCTTTTGCCAAATCCAGATTATTAGCAAGTGCGGTGTCAATCAGGCGGTTTAATTGGGCATCTTGATATTGCGTCCACCAGTTTGGATTGATCTGATATTGAGCGGTCAGCGCTTGATACTGCCCGAATTGCTGCATTTGCTGTTGATAGCCGGTTTGTTGTTCATTGCTGACACAAGCCGTCAGCAAACCACTCACCAGTAAGGCGGTGGCGGAACGACGAAATAAGGTTGTTGAAATCATATTAATCTTTATTCTCTTGAAAGTGCGGTGATCGGATTCAGTTGTGACGCATTTTTTGCCGGTAAGAAACCGAAAATCAAGCCGATTAAGGTAGAACAGATCACGGCGGCGACAATCGAATCCAGCGAAAACAGCATGTTGAAATCTTGCATCGCACTGTTAAACACTAAGCCGATAAAATAGGATAACACCACGCCGACCAAACCGCCGATCACGCAGATCAGGGTGGCTTCAATCAAAAATTGCTGCAAAATATTCGATTGCCGAGCACCAATCGCCATGCGCACGCCAATCTCTTTGGTGCGTTCGGTCACCGAAACTAACATGATGTTCATCACGCCGATGCCGCCAACGATTAACGAGATCAATGCAATCGATGAAATCAGGAGTTTCATCGTATTAGTGGTGCTTTCAATCGTTTGTTTAATCGTATCGGTGTTCATCACGAAAAAATCTTTTTTGCCGTGGCGCATGGTCAGCAATTGAGTCAGGTTTTTCTCGGCAATTTGAGTGTTGATATTATCTTTGACTTTAACCGTGATCGAATCAATGGTTTTTTCGCCGGAAATTTTATTCATCGCGGTGGTGTAGGGCAGCCACACGTTCAGCGAGCTGCTGGACATTCCCATATTGTTATTGGTTGCGGCCACTCCGATAATTTTTAACGGTTTTTTGTCGATCATAATAATCTGACCTAACGGCGATTTGTCGGCAAACAGCTCTTTTTGCGTATTTTCATCGATCACCGCGACTTGTGCATTATCGGCGACAGCCTGCGCGTTAAACGCTTTCCCCTGCTTCAGGGTTAAGCCTTTGACATTAAAGAACTGATCACCGACGCCGCGCACTTGTGCGCTGACTGCTTGACTGCCATAAGTCAGGGTGCCGTTGAGCGTGCTATTCGGCGTGACACTTTCAATATAATGCTGTTTCGCCAGAATATCAGCATCTTGAACGGTCAGATTTTTGGTACGATTAGCGCGCCGATCACCAAAACCGGTGCCGTTGTAAATATCCATGGTATTCGTGCCTAACGAATTGATATTCGATAGGATTTTTTGTTGCGAGCCGTTG
This sequence comes from Testudinibacter sp. 'clade 2', assembly GCF_006227735.1. NCBI lineage: Bacteria > Pseudomonadati > Pseudomonadota > Gammaproteobacteria > Pasteurellales > Pasteurellaceae > Testudinibacter > Testudinibacter sp. 'clade 2'. Next base: position 17,745 of record NZ_VDHB01000168.1, on the reverse strand, counting down.
CCGATCGCCACCACGCACACCACTGAAGTAATACCGATAATAATCCCGAGCATAGTCAGCAAGGAACGCATTTTGTGTGCCAGAATCGCACTGACCGACATTTTAAACGATTCGATCAGCTGATCTTTAAATTGCGCAAAGCGGTTTTTGTTAATCTTAACTGATGTGTCCTTTTCGATAATCTGATCGGCGCGGCGGGTGTCGTTGATAATACGCCCGTCTTTCAGTTCGATAATCCGATTGGCGTAGCCGGCGACATCTTTATCGTGGGTGACCAAAATAATAGTATGCCCCTCATGGTGCAGATCTTGCAAGATTTGCATCACCATGGCGCCGCTCTTTGAGTCGAGCGCACCGGTCGGTTCATCGGCTAAAATAATCTCGCCGCCATTCATCAAGGCGCGTGCAATACTGACCCGTTGTTGTTGTCCGCCGGAGAGTTGATTCGGCTTGTTTGCCAATTTATCGCCTAAATTCAGCTTTTTCAGCAACGCTTCCGCTTGTTGCAACCGTTGTTGTTGCGGCAGACCGGCATACACCGCCGGCAGCGCCACGTTTTCAACCGCACTTAGTGCCGACAGTAAATTATAACGCTGGAAGATAAAACCGAATTTTTTCTGACGCAGATCGGACAGCTGATCGCGCGACAGTGGCGAGGTATCGACACCATCGATTTTATAGCTGCCGTCGCTGGCGGTATCCAAGCAACCGAGAATATTCATCAAGGTTGATTTGCCCGAACCGGAAGTGCCCATAATCGCGATAAAATCGCCTTTTTTGATGGTTAAATCGATCGCTTTTAAGATATGAACCCGATTTTCGCCGGCGCCGAAATATTTGTTCAGTTTGCTGACTTCAATAATATTCATGCTCGCCCCGCCTGATTAAAAGCGCATCCGCATTTGCCGGCTGTTACCGACTTCTTCGCCTTGTCGCATTTCAGCGGAAATCACTTCGTCACCTTCTGCCAAGCCGGATAATACCTGGGTATTCATATCATCGCTGATACCAATTTCAATCCTGCGGGTTTCGGCTTTATTATCCGCAGTCAATACTCTCACTTGATACTGCTCCCCGACTTTTTGAATCGCCATGGTTGGAATCGTCAATACGTTTTCGGCATCAACAATCGTAATCGTATTTTGGGTGGTCATACCGATGCGCAACGCTTCGTCAGGGTTATCGATCACAATGTTGGCATAAAAATAGACGGCGCTGCTGTCGCTGGATGATTCGCTGTAATCATTATCAGTCAGGGTGGTCAATGCCGGATCAATCGAGGCGATTTCTGATTGATAGACTTTATTCGGTTCTGCCAACGTAGTAAACCGCACTTTCATTCCGGCTTTGACTTTACTGATATCCCCTTCGGAAATTTCGGCTTTAATCAACATTTTGCTTAAATCCGCCACTTGTACAATGGTCGGTGCGGTTTGGTTTGAATTTACAGTTTGCCCTTCGGACACCGGAATCGAAATAATCGTGCCGTCAATCGGGGCAAGAATTTTGGTGTAACCCAGATTGGTTTGTGCCGTGGTAACTGAAATTTCCGCCTGCTTGATGGAGGATTGCAATTGTGCAATCGTCGATTGCGCATTGGCAAGATTCACCCGTGCGGTTTCAAGACTATCTTGAGTGGCGGATTTTTGTTTATACAAGCGATTTATTCGATCGTAAGAGGATTGCATCGCCGTTAAATTGGCTTGCGCCGCATTCAGTTGTGCCTGATAGGACGCCAATTGGGCAAGTGCGGTTGCCAGCTCGTTATTCTGATTTTTAGCATCAATTTCCGCAATTAAATCGCCCTTTTTCACTTTTTGCCCTAAAACGACGTGAATCCGGAGCAGCTGACCGGACACCTGCGCTCCGACTTCGACCCGGTTATAGCTGCGCACGGTGCCGGTGGCAATCACGCTGTCGGAAAGCGAAGTGCGGTTGACCGTCTCTGTCATATAGGTGGTTTTATTATCGCTGCCGACACTGTTGTGCCAATAGTAATAACCGCCGAAAAGTGCGGTTAGCATCACGGCGGCAAGGGCAATGGTTTTGATTTTTTTTGCTTTCATGGGGTGATTATGCCAAGACTATTTTGTGAATTTTATAAGTATACTCACTATAGCATTAATTTCTTAAGAAGAGCTTAAAAAATCGGAGAGCGACGGAATTGCGGTAACGGTTTTTTTCCGTCACTAAAGCGTGTAGAATAGACCAATTTTCTATTCAGATTTATTATTTAAGGAAGAAGGAAGCGCTATGAGCCAACCTGAGATCGCTGCTGTGAATGAAGCAGAACACCGTCCGTCTAATTTTATCCGCCATATCATCGATGAAGATTTGGCCCAGGGTAAAGTTGAAACGGTTTACACCCGTTTTCCGCCAGAGCCGAACGGCTACCTGCATATCGGACACGCAAAATCGATTTGTTTGAATTTCGGTATTGCCAGAGATTATCAAGGCTTATGTAACCTGCGCTTTGACGACACCAATCCGGTGAAAGAAGACGTGGAATATGTCGATTCGATCAAACAAGACGTGGAGTGGCTCGGTTTCAAATGGCAGGGCGACGTGCGCTATGCCTCGGATTATTTCGATCAACTGTATGGCTACGCACTGGAATTGATTGAGAAAGGCTTGGCGTATGTTGATGAATTGTCGCCGGAGCAGATTCGTGAATATCGTGGCACGTTGACCGAAGCGGGCAAAAATAGTCCGTATCGTGATCGCTCGATTGAAGAGAACCGCACTTTATTTGAAAAAATGCGTGATGGCGGTTTTGCCGAAGGTGAAGCGTGTTTGCGTGCTAAAATTGATATGGCATCGCCATTTATGGTGATGCGTGATCCGGTGCTGTATCGCATCAAATTCGCCCACCACCATCAAACTGCGGATAAGTGGTGTATCTATCCGATGTACGATTTCACCCACTGTATTTCCGATGCGATTGAGCGGATCAGCCATTCGTTGTGTACCTTGGAATTTCAAGACAACCGTCGTTTGTATGACTGGGTATTAGAAAATATCTCGATTGAACGCCCACTGCCGCACCAATACGAATTTTCACGCTTGAATCTGGAAAGTACGCTGACCTCAAAACGTAAACTGTTGCAACTGGTGACCGATAACGTAGTGGATGGTTGGAATGACCCACGGATGCCGACCATTTCCGGCTTGCGTCGCCGTGGTTATACTCCGGCTTCGCTGCGTGAATTTTGCGAGCGTATCGGCGTGACCAAACAGGACAATACCGTGGAGTTCAGTGCTTTGGAAGCCTGCATCCGCGATGATCTCAACATCAATGCGCCACGCGCCATGGCGGTGTTGAATCCGTTGAAAGTGGTGATTGAAAACTATGATGCTGACAATGAGTGGATCAGTGCACCAAATCACCCGAACCGTCCTGAACTGGGCGAGCGCCAATTGCCATTTGGTCGCGAAATTTATATTGATCAAGCGGATTTCCGTGAAGAAGCCAATAAAAAATATAAACGTTTGGTGTTAGGCAAAGAAGTGCGGTTGCGTAATGCGTATGTGATCAAGGCGGAACGTATCGAAAAAGATGCCGACGGCAATATCACCACGCTGTATTGCAGCTACGATCCGCAAACTTTAGGCAAAAACCCAAGCGACGGGCGCAAAGTGAAAGGCGTAATCCATTGGGTTTCGGCAGCGAACAACCACAAGGCTGAATTCCGTTTATACGATCGTCTGTTCAGCGTCAGCAACCCGGGCGCAGCAGAAGATATTTTAGCGGTGTTAAATCCGAATTCATTGAAAGTCGTACACGGCGTTGTCGAGGCAAGCCTTGCCGATGCCAAAGCCGAACAGGCGTATCAGTTTGAACGGGAAGGCTATTTCTGTGCCGACAGCAAAGATTCCGCTCCGGGTAAGCTGGTGTTCAATTTGACGGTCAGCTTAAAAGAGAGTGCCGATTTTTAAGCGACAAATCGTAAGTTATCAAACAGGCATCGGTTATCATGCCTGTTTTTTATTGACTGACTTTTTGGCAGAAAATTTGGCAAAATGAGAAAGGAAGCAAATGAAAGAGCGGTTTTGGCAAACAAAATCTTTGCTAGAAATGAACGATCAGGAGTGGGAAGCGTTATGCGACGGGTGCGGTTTATGCTGCTACCGCAAGATTCTTGACGGCTACGGCAAACACGAGCGTATCTATTTTACCCGAATTGCCTGCAATCAGTTGGATCTCACCAGTGGAAAATGCTGTAATTATCCTCGCCGTTTTGAACTGGAAGAAGATTGCACCAAACTCACCAAACAAAACCTACCGGATTTCAGCTGGCTGCCGAAAACTTGCGCCTATCGCTTGTTATATGAAAACAAACCACTGTTTGACTGGCACCCATTGATTTCCGGTGATCCCAACTCAGTTAAGCTCGCAGGAATTCCTATCCAAAACGGCATTCATGAAGCAGACGTGATTGAATGGTTTGACCATGTGATTGAAGATCTTTAGCACCCTGACAATTCAGGCTTTAAAAATATCCAATCTATTTTTCAGCTTAATTTCTAAACCTCCACCACTCTGCGTAACGTCGCACTTTCAAAGCATTTTTCCAGTAATGCCATCACTTTTGTTGCTTGCGCTATGGTGACGATCAGCGGGGCATTGGCGGTAATGGCGGCGTAGATATTGTCATAATAGGCAGCATAGCTCATGGCGGGGGATTCGATTTTGCCACGAAAATGGATGCCGTTGAGATCGGTGTTGAGTATACCCCAATCAGCTTCATCTTCCAGATTCCAGTTGCCGCACGGTGCGATGCCTTGCGCTAATCTGGATTCTTGAATGTCCATGGTTTGTTTCAGATATGATCCGTGACGACCGTGCAGGGCGAGGTGCGGTGCTTTTTCCCGCACATATTTGCTGGCGGTCAGTTCCACTTTTAATTGAGGGTAATACAGATAAATTTGGAAATTATCATCGCTCACAGCGCCCTCGTGTTGATAGCGAATATCGGCAAACAGTGCTTGCGGCATACCGAAAGTATCCACCGCATGATCCAATAAATGTACCCCTAAATCATAGACTAAGCCAGTGCCTTTTTCACCGGTCTCTTTCCATGCTTTCGGATTTTTGTTGGCGCTGTAGCGGTCATACCGCACTTGATAGTCCACTATATCGCCAATCAGATTATTGGCGATGATATTTTTAACTGCTTGAAAGCCACTATCCCAGCGGCGGTTTTGGTAAGGGGATACAATGATGCCGATTTCGCCAGCCAATTGACCTAATTCAGCAACTTGCTCAGTCGTGACACTGACTGGTTTTTCCACTATGACATGCTTGCCCGCTTGAATAGCTTGTTTTGCCAACGGATAATGCGTTAAGTTTGGGGTGGTGATAAGCACCAGATCAATCTCATCGGTTAACAGTTCGGCAAAATCCCGCACCACTTCCACATCAGGAATTTTCTGTTTGGATTTTTCACCGCTACGTTCAAACACTTTTTTAATCTTAAAACGTGGGTCAATCAGCAAAAAAGGGACATGAAAAACTTGCGCCGACATACCAAAGCCGGCAATAGCAACGTTAATGATAGGTTTCATTTTTCCTCCGATTATTTAATTCGTTCTAAATGCGCTAAAAGTGCGGTTGCCGGAATGCGCTGAATCTTGCGCAAACGCAACAACAGAAAAATAGAAGCGAACAGCAAACATAGCACAAAACCGATCCAAAAGCCTTCGGCGGCTAATGGCGCGACAATCCAATCGGTTAGGCCACTGATGTAACCAACCGGCATGCCGATCACCCAATAGCACAGTAATGAGATTATCAAAATCGCTTTGGTGTCTTTATAGGCACGCAGAGCACCACCAGCGATTACTTGGATACTGTCGGGAATTTGATAAGCCGCAGCAAACAGCAACAAGAAAGATGCCATCGCAATAACCTCTTGATCGCTGACAAAAATCTGGGCTATTTGGTTACGGAACAGCAACGTTAAAATCGCTGTGGCGGCAGCAACAATCAGTCCCAGTCCCAGTGCGCTGTAGCTGACTTGTTTTGCACCTTCCACATTTTGTTCCCCCAAGCGCTGCCCGACTAAAATGGTGGTTGCCATCGAAATCGAGAGTGGCAACATAAAGACAAATGAACTGGTTTGCAGGGTGATTTGGTGGCTGGCAACCACATTGGCACCCAGTGGCGCAATCAACAGTGAGACAATGGTAAACAAAGTGACTTCGGCACATAGTGTCAGCGCAATCGGTACGCCTAAATTGAGTAGTTTACGCAGCGTCAACCAGTCGGGTTTTTCTAAAAGTTTTGGGAATAATTTTAAGTCTTTTTGATTTTTTGCGCGGTAGCAGTAGATCAAAATCATCAACATCATCAGCCAATTGACCAGTGCGGTAGCGATTCCACAACCGACTGCACCAAATGCCGGCAGCCCCAATTTGCCATAGATAAAAATATAGTTGAGTGGAATATTTAGCAACAAACCAATAAAACCGATCACCATCGCCGGTTTGGTTTTTGCCAAGCCGTCATTTAAACCGCGAAAGTTGATCATCAACAAATAGGGTACGATGCCGAATGCCATTGCTTGTAAATATTGGCTGGAGATTGTCGCTAAGCGTGGCTCCATTCCCATAAAATCAACAATAACATAACTGTTATAGATTAAAGCAAACAGGGGGATGCTGATCAACAGTACGATCCAGATGCCTTGCCGCACTTGATGGGCGATCCGTTTGCGTTGTCCTGAACCGTTGAGATAAGCGATGGTTGGCGGCAGCGCCAGCAGCAATCCATGCCCGAACAGCACCAATGGAAACCAGATGGATGCACCGATGGAAATGGCCGCCATGTCAGCGGCACTGACACGCCCTGCCATAATCGTATCGATCATCCCCATCGAACTTTGCGCAATTTGTGCGATCAAAATCGGTAAGGCGATTTTAATTAATTGTCGCATTTCTATACGGTGTTGACCGTTTGCAGTGAACTTTAGCATAAATAAATTCTGCCTAATTTAGGAAAAAGATTTATAATCTGAGCGTTAATTTGAATAATGAATAATCCAAGAGAGCAAATATGTTTACAGGCATTATACAGGGTAAAGCCCGAATTGAATCAATTGAAACAAAAAAAGATTTTAAAACCCATATCATCAAAATGCCGTCGGATTTATTGGACGGGCTGAAATTGGGCGCTTCGGTAGCGCATAACGGGGTATGTTTGACCGTGACCGAAATTGACGGCGATTTGCTCAGTTTTGATCTGATGCAGGAGACTTTGCGGATCACCAATCTGGAGGATTTGCAGCCGGGAGACGAAATTAATATCGAGCGTGCGATGAAAATCGGTGATGAAATCGGCGGACATATGCTCTCCGGTCATGTGTACAGCATGGCGCTCATCGAACGGATTATCGAAACGGAGAACAACTATCAAATTTGGTTTCAACTGCAACAACCGCAGTTGATTAAATATATTTTGACCAAAGGTTATGTTGCGATTGACGGCATCAGTTTGACCATTGGCGCAGTGGAAGACAGCCGTTTTTGCGTCAATCTAATTCCGGAAACGCTGCAACGAACCATTATCGGACAGAAAAAAATCGGTGACAAAGTCAATATCGAAATCGACTCGCAAACTCAGGCAGTTGTGGATACGGTGGAACGCTATTTAGACAGAAAATAGCTGTGGTTTATATTCAAAGTGCGGTCAGACCGCACTTCAGACTGCTGACAAAGGTTAAAATACACGATTAATGTTGTAACAGTAGGGGGCGATTATATATCGCCCCGAACCGCACTTTGCATTTTTCCTTTATTGATTAAGCGCTTATACCGCACTTCGCAAACGGGCGGATATATAATCCGCCCCTACCCAGCCTAATCAAATATCTTTGTCAATAATCTGAAGGGCGGTCAGACCGCACTTCTTAATACTCGGTTTTGTCTTTGAATTCACACAAATCTTCGATAATACAGGCGCCACAGCGGGGTTTGCGGGCGATGCAGGTATAGCGACCGTGCAGAATCAGCCAGTGGTGTACGTCAACTTTGAATTCTTTTGGTACGACTTTCAGCAGTTTTTCTTCTACTTTCACCACGTCTTTGCCGGGGGCAAAGTTGGTGCGGTTTGACACCCGAAAGATATGAGTATCAACAGCGATTGTCGGCCAACCGAAAGCGGTATTCAGTACCACGTTTGCGGTTTTTCGTCCGACACCGGGCAGCGCTTCCAGCGCTTCGCGTGACTCCGGCACTTCGCCGTGGTGCAGATCCAACAGTAAGCGGCAGGTTTTAATCACATTTTCTGCTTTGCTGTTATATAATCCAATGGTTTTGATGTATTCCTTCAAGCCATCCACGCCTAAATCCCAAATTGCTTGTGCCGTATTAGCAACCGGAAACAGCTTATCAGTCGCTTTATTAACCCCTTTATCGGTAGCTTGCGCCGATAAAATCACCGCAATCAACAGCTCGAATGGTGAGCTGAAGTTGAGTTCGGTGGTCGGTTTGGGGTTGGCGTCACGCAGGCGTGTCAGAATTTCAATTCGTTTTTGCTGATTCATACCGCACTTTATCCTTTTTTATTATCGATCAGGTTTTTCAGCGCCAAGATTAAGCCCAAGCCGATAAAAGCCCCAGGCGGCAGAATTGCCAACAGAAAGCTGGTATCGACATGCAGAATCTCAAGGCGAAGCGCCTTTGCCCAACTGCCGAACAGTTGATCCAATCCGGCAAATAGCGTGCCGCTGCCTAAAATTTCTCGCATTGCGCCCAGTACAAACAAGCTGCACGTCATGCCAAGCCCCATCGAAAAGCCATCAAACATCGATGGTAATACTGCATTTTTACTGGCAAAGGCTTCGGCGCGCCCGATCACGATACAGTTGGTGACGATCAACGGAATGAAAATTCCCAATGCCAAATACAAGTCATAGACAAAGGCGTTCATTAACAACTGTACGCCGGTGACAGTTGCTGCGATAATCATCACATAAATAGGGATTCGGATTGCGTGCGGAATTGCGCGGCGGCAGAGGGAAACAATCGCATTAGTGCAGATTAGCACCAGCATGGTTGCTAATCCTAACCCGAGTGCGTGGGTAACACTGTTCGAAACCGCCAACAGCGGGCAAAGCCCTAGCAATTGAACTAGGGTCGAATTGTTATCCCACAAGCCTTGACGAAAAATTCCTTGCCAATCCGTGTTGCTAACTACTGGCGTAATATCATGAATTTCAATTTCGCCAAGGCTGTTTTTTACTGTGGTTTCAGACATATTTCTTCCTCTTAATCACAAGCTGGAAATTGTGTTACCGACGACTGTTTGAAGTCGGTGATAACCGTTAGCGCCGCTTGTTTTACCGCATTGACAACCGCTCTTGGGGTGATAGTGGCACCGGCAAACTGATCGAACTTACCGCCGTCTTTTTTCACTGCCCATTGCTGCTGGTTTTCCAGTGAGAACAGCTGCTGATCAAAACGGTAGATCCAATCGGATTTCTCTGCCTCAATTTTGTCGCCTAAGCCCGGGGTTTCTTTGTGATTTAATACCCGCACGCCCAACACTTTTCCGTCAGGGCGGATGCCGAGCAAAATCTCGATTCGTCCGGAATAACCTTGATTGGTAATAGCTTTTATTGCATATGCACTGATTTCTCCCTGTTTTCGGGCGATATAAATCGTTTTTAAAAACGGGTAATGCTTTTGATCCGGTACGACACAAGCGTCGATTAAGGCATTATCAAAATAATCAGCCGGAATCACTTGGCTTAGCAGCTGTCGCTGCTGGTTTAATGCTGCGTTTTGAATACGATCACGGGTCAGCAGAAAAACACCGATTGAAAGTGCGGTGCAGAGCAGTGCGACAAATGCCAAAATGACGGCAGATCGAAACGTGGTTTTTAACATCGTTCGTTCCTATTTGTTTAGGTTATTGACCCGGTAACCGTAAACTCGTGGTCGGGTGTAGTGATCGATTAACGGCACACTGATATTGGCAAGTAAAATCGCAAAGGCGACTGCGTCGGGGTAGTTGCCATAGTAGCGAATAATATAGATTAAAAAACCCACTAACGCACCAAATACCAGCTTGCCTTTCGGGGTGATTGACGCCGTCACCGGATCAGTGGCGATAAAGAAAGCGCAGAACATAGTGGCTCCGCTCAGCAGTTGTGCTAGCGGGTTTAGTGCGATCTGTGGTGCCAGCAACCAGTTTGCTGCACTAAGCAGGGTTAAACTGAGTAAAAGTGCGGTCGGAATTTGCCAATGAATAATTTTTTTCCATAGCAATAACAAACCACCGAGCAAGAATGCTAGATTGAGCTGCCACCAGCCAGTGCCCAGAAAATCGAACCACTGACTGCGGTTGAAAATGGGTGAGTGCAGAATGTTGTTCAGGGATTGCTGATTGTGCAAACCGCTCTTGATTGAATCCAACGGAGTCGCTTGACTGATACCGTCAATGGTGCCGACCAGCTGCAACAATGAATAACCGTCGCTGCTGAGGTCATTGAAAATCAGGCTGATAGCGTCATTCCAAGTCGGAGGCTCATGTAATAAGGTAATCGGTGGCATCCAACTGGTCATTTGCAATGGGAAGGAGATCAATAGCACCACATAACCGACCATCGCCGGGTTAAATGGGTTTTGCCCTAAGCCGCCATAAACATGTTTGCCAAGAATCACGGCACAAAAAGTACCGATTAAAATAATCCAGTAAGGGGCGTAGGGCGGAATTGCGACTGCCAAAATTAAGGCCGTTAAAATTACACTAAAATCGGCAACATAAAAGAAAATGGGTTTGCGGCGCAACAGTGTAACCACGAGTTCTAAGGCGTAGGCAAAACTGGCTGCCAATACGATTTGAATCAGCACACCCACGCCAAAATAATACAATTGCACAGCAATCGCAGGCAGCATTGCAGCAATCACCCACAACATAAAACGGGCAGTCAAATTGCTGGAGTGTGTATGCGGGGAACTGGTCATTTTAAACATATTTTTCCCTATAATTTTTCAATATTGCTGATAGCACTATTTTGTTGCGCCGCTTTTTTGGCTTTGGCTCGGGCAATCGCAGCGGCAACGGCCGCTTTGCGTGGGTCATCACTTTCGCTGACCGCACTAGGTTTATTTTCTTTGTTGTTGGACGTTGTACTTAGCGATGGAGTGGCGGCTTTTTTGGCTTTGGCTCGGGCAATCGCAGCAGCAACGGCGGCTTTGCGCGGGTCATCGCTTTCGCTGACCGCACTTGGCTTATTTTCTTCGCTGTTGGACGTTGGACTTAGCGATGGAGTGGCGGCTTTTTTGGCTTTGGCTCGAGCAATCGCAGCAGCAACGGCCACTTTGCGCGGGTCATCGCTTTCGCTGACCGCACTTGGTTTATTTTCTTCGCTGTTGGACGTTGGACTTAGCGATTGAGTGGCGGCTTTTTTGGCTTTGGCTCGGGCAATCGCAGCAGCAACGGCGGCAGATTTTGGTTGTGCTTCATTGCTCTTTTTATCGCTGTTTGCATCGTTCTTTGCATCGTTCTTTGGAGAGCTATGCTGTTCGCCAACCGCACTTTCAGATTTCGTTTGTTGCGCTTGTTCCCGAGCCAGGCGTAGTGCTTTACGTTGTGCGATCAAGGCACGATTGTCCGGTACAACTTCTCCATTGTCGGTGATCATGGGTTGTGGTGTCGGATGATTTTGGGTTTCACTGTCCGCTTGTGCGGCTTTTTTAGCTTTCAAACGTTCAAGAGCGGCTTTGACCGGATCTTGCCCTTTTTGTTGCGCAATTTCTTGCCGGCGTTTTTCTGCCGCCTGTTGTGCTCGCAATTCGCGCTGCTGTTTCTCTTTCAGTAAACGGGCTTCACGCTGTTCAAACCGCACTTTGGCTTCTTCCGCTAAGCGTTCTTTGTGTTTAATCTCAGCAATTTTGGCTTTTTCCTGACGAAAATATTGAATCAGCGGAATATTGCTCGGACAAACATAGGCGCAGACCCCGCATTCAATGCAGGAGCTGAGATCATATTGTTCAGATTTTTCATGATCTTCACTGCGTGCAAACCAATACAATTGCTGTGGCATTAGTTGTACCGGACAGGCATCAGAACAGCTGGAACAGCGGATACAGCTCTGTTCCGGCGGAGGTGGCGCATATTCGAAATGATCTGGTGCAATCAGGCAGTTGGTCATTTTGGTGACCGGTGCTTGCGGATTCGGCAGAATATAGCCCATCATCGGACCACCGACAAAGATTGGTAGACGAGAGTCTGACTGGTAATTCACCTGTTTAAGCAAGGCGGCAATCGGCGTCCCGAAGCGAACCCAGTAGTTGCGTGGTTGTGGGATTTTATCACCGGTTAAGGTCACAACCCGTTCAATTAATGGCTCGTCGTCGAGCACCGCTCTTTTAATTGCAAAAGCAGTGCCGACATTATGCATTAAAATCCCCAGTGAAGAAGAACGGGCGTTTTTTGGCACTTCCAACCCGGTTAAAACTTGAATCAGCTGTTTGGACGCACCAGAGGGATAAATCGTCGGAATCACCCGCAGATCGATATCATTTGCGCCTTGTAAGGCGTGTTTGACCGCTTGAATCGCTGCGGGTTTATTATCTTCAATCGCAAAAATCACCTTTTCCGGACGGGTCAAATAGCGCAGAATACGGATACCCTCCAGCATTTCCGCGGTATAATCTTGCATGAGGCGATCATCGCAGGTGATATAAGGTTCACATTCGGCACCGTTGATAATCAACAGTTTAATGCCGCTGGTGACATGACGGATTTTATTGGCACTGGGAAAAACGGCACCGCCAAGACCGGCGATGCCGGCTTGATAAATACGGGTGAGCAGTTGCTCTGTGCTGAATGACATAAAATCATCAGCTAAAGTGCGGTCACGCCACTGATCGGCACCGTCGGCTTCCAAAACTAAAATGGGTTCGGACAAGCCTGATGGGTGGTTAGCGGGATAATTGCCGATATCAATAATTTTCCCGGATGTCGGTGCATGAACCGGCAGTTTGCTGAAATTTTGGCTGTGGGTCAGCGCTTGCCCCTTTAGCACCTTGTCACCAACATTAACCAGCAGTTCTGCTGCTTCACCGACATGCTGTTTCAGCGGAATATAAAAGCGTTCACCGCGTTGTTCGCCGTAGGTAATTCGTCCAATTTTTTTCTGATTGGATTGGGATTTCATCTCGGCGGGGTGAATACCGCCGGGGAATTGCCAGAGACGATTAGCATTGATGCGTTCGATAATATCACTCATGTTGCACCTCAGCCCTGTTTGGGGCAGAAACCGCACTTTTTTCGCTGACATCCAAGATGGGGATAACTAATTTGGGATCAAATTTCCAATTCCAATGGTCGATATCGGTTTTAATTGGTTCCATGCTAATACAATCGGTTGGACAAGGCGCAACACACAATTCACAGCCGGTGCAGAGATCGGCAATAACGGTGTGCAAGGTTTTATTGGCACCGATAATGGCATCGACCGGACAGGCTTGAATACATTTGGTACAACCGATACACATATCTTCATGGATAAAAGCGACTTTGACTTCGGGCGCACCTTCGTCAAAATCGGTTTTCGGCACTTCAACGCCCAGCATATCAGCCAGTTGTACCACCAGCGGTTGTCCACCGGGCACACATTTAGTGATGATGTCGCCATTGGCAATCGCTTCGGCGTAGGGACGACAGCCGGGATAGCCACACTGTCCGCACTGACTTTGCGGTAAAATAGCATCAATTTGATCAACAATCGGATCGCTTTCCACTTTGAGTTTAACCGATGAAAAGCCGAGTATTGCACCAAAAATTAAGGCGAGAAAAGCAATAATGATCAGCACCCAGTGAAGTGCGGTTAATTGACTAAAAAGTTCCATCAGTTCGGCACCAGCCCGGTGAAACCCAAAAATGCCAGCGACATCAGCCCTGCGGTGATCAGCGCAATCGAAGCGCCACGAAATGGTTTTGGCACGTCAGCGGCGCTCAAGCGTTCACGCAGTGCCGCAAATAGCACCAACACTAACGAAAAACCTAAGGCGGCACTGAAACCATATAATACTGACTGCACTAAGTTATGCGCAAGATTGATATTCAGCAATGCCACACCGAGCACCGCACAGTTGGTGGTAATCAATGGCAAAAAGATACCGAGCAGTCGATAAAGTGCCGGGCTGGTTTTGTGGATCACCATTTCAGTGAATTGTACGACGACGGCGATCACTAAAATAAAAACTAAAGTGCGCAAAAATTCAGCGCTTAGCGGCAGCAAAATATAACGATCGATTAAATACGAGCAAAGGGAAGCAACCGTCAACACAAATGTTGTTGCCAGTCCCATACCGATTGCGGTTTCGATTTTTTTTGATACGCCCATAAACGGACAAAGTCCTAAAAATTTAATTAGGACAAAGTTGTTGACAAGTGCGGTACCAATCATCAATAAAAGGTAATCAATCATAATATTTCAACTGAAAAAAACAGAGCGATATTATCCCCGTTTCTCTAATGAAGAACAATACTTAAAACAGATTATAGTGGATTAAATTCATTTCCATACTGCGCTGATGCGTCTTGCTTTGAGGGAAAATGAGGAGGCTATTCTACCATCAGTGGTGGCGGTAGCGGCTCTGACTCTCCCAAGAAGTAGGGGCCTTTTTCGGTTAATAGATCCCAAATCATGTAAAGACGCGCGAAAAATTCGCGGACTCTGACACCGTAATGCCCGCTGGGGTATTCCGCCGCATAGCAAATAGCGTCGATATTGTAGTATTGAGCGATAAACAAGGCTCTTTCACAGTGAAACTTTTGTGAAACAATGGTGATGGAATTGGCGTGGAAAATGGTTTTGGCACGGATCACTGAATCTAGCGTGCGGAAACCGGCAAAATCTAAATACATAAACTCACTGTTGACGCCAAGTTTGCGCAGATCATAAAACATGTTGCGTGGCTCGTTGTATTGTGGGGTGCGATTATCTCCACTCAACAATAAATAATCCACTTTATTGTTCTTTATCAACTGCTGTGCAGCCAGTAATCGGTTGTAATAAAACAAGTTAAGTGAATTATCGCTAAAATAGCGTGAGGTTCCCAACACCAGCGCATAAGGGCGGTGAGGTAGGGCGTTTATGTCATCATAGATGTTTTTTCGCACATAAAAGCCGATCAATTGATCGGTCAATAACACCAGAATAGCAAAAAATGAGAGAGAAAATGCCACATATTTTAAAGCGGGCGATAAAAACCGACAGATGCTCATACAACGGTGTCCATGGGCGGGCAGCGTTGTAGGTGGCGGTGTTGAGGTTTTTTTCAATAGCATATAAATTGCTCACCCTTATGTGTTTTTATCGTTAGGACACGAGAATGACAGCCATTTCAGGATAATTACAAGCTTATACCGAATTCTACTTAAGCATATCATTTGAAAAGTAAAAACCGTTTCGATTATTTTAGCAAGATTGCGCGGTCAGCGCCAACTCAAATTATAAACAAACAGTAACAGACCCTAGCTTATCGGTTGCGACGACCGCTCTCTTGGTAAGTAATATATAAAATTGAAAAAATAATCAGGGCAGCGCCCAGCCATAATCGTCCCGGCGGTTGTGCTTGAAAAATAAGCCAGCCCGCCAACACATTTAGCGGCAGTTTCAAAAAATCAAAGGGCTGCAAATAGGCCGCATCTGCTAAATTATAGGCTTTTGCGATTGCCAATTGTGCGATCGCAGTCAGGAATCCCAATAAAATCAAATAGCCTAGTTGCATAATATCCGGCGAAGTGAATTGTGAAGATTGTAATACACTGAGTAAATTAAACGGTGTTATCAGGATGAACAGATATACCACAATGGTGGTCGGTGATTCGGATGAAGACAATTTTTTGACCATTAAAGAATAAATTGCCCAGCAAAGTGCGGCTGCGAGTGGCAAAAGCGCAACTGGGTTAAAATCTTCCGACCATGGTTTTAAGATGATCATCGCACCACAGAAACCGAATAAGGTTGCGGTGATGCGGCTAAAACCAACTTTTTCTTTTAAAAATAGTGCTGCGCCCAAGGTCGCAAACAGCGGTGAAGTCATAATCAAGGCGATGCCTTGCCAAATTGGAATCGGGTAAATTAATGCACTGATCCAGCATTGAATTCCAATAACAGAAATACCGACTCGCAGAATATGTAGCCACGGATGCTGGGTTTTTAGTGGTTTTAAGCCGGCTTTGAATAGGCTAGGTGCTAAAAACAGCAGTGCAAAAAGGTATTGATACAGCGCAACAGAAGCTGAGTCGATGGTGCTATTTGCGCCTAGAATTTGAGTTAAGGTATTGATGACGGCAAACACAAATCCGGCAAGAATCATTGCCAGTGCGCCTTTAACGGGGTGATGTAGCATAATCGTCGCGGTTAGGAAAGAGTACAGCAAGCATACCGATAAGTGACAAAAAATCAAGTGGCAGCGGTAGACGATAAACGGCAAAATATAGATGGATATAAATCTAGATGTTTAGATGGCTAAAATTGCTTGACAAGTATTTTACGGATCGGTAATTTATGCAAAAACTCAAACAAAATAACCAAAATACAGTGATCTTAAGGTAGTTATGGCGGTCAAATCAGTTAGGCTCTTCACGGATAATTCGCTCAATTTACTTTTGGGTGGGCAACTCAAGTATATTGATATTGCATATCAAACCTATGGATGCTTGAATGCAGAAAAAAGTAATGCCGTTTTGATTTGCCATGCGTTAACCGGCGATGCTGAACCCTACATAGAGCCACAGCAAGCAGGCAGTGAACAGAAAGGCTGGTGGCAGAATTTTATGGGCGCAGGATTGGCTTTGGATACGGATCGCTATTTTTTTATCTGTTCCAACGTGCTTGGTGGTTGCAAAGGCAGTACTGGCCCTTCTTCTATTAATCCTTCGACAAATAAGCCGTACGGCAGCCAATTTCCGGCGATCACCATCCAGGATATTGTAAAAGTTGAAAAAGCATTATTAGATGAATTGCAAATACCGCACTTACATGCGGTGATTGGTGGCTCGTTCGGCGGTATGCAGGCGACCCAATGGGCGGTAGATTATCCGGATAGGGTGGCAAGGGTGGTTAATCTATGTTCATCTTTGTATTTCAGTGCTGAAGCTATTGGTTTTAACCATGTGATGCGCCAAGCAATTGTTACAGATCCTAATTTCAATAATGGTGATTATTACGCGGACAAGGCACCGGAGCAAGGACTGGCGGTTGCCAGAATGTTAGGCATGCTGACCTATCGCACCGATATTCAATTGAATAAAGCCTTTGGACGAGCACAGAAACAGTCGCCCGATTATTTCGGTGATTATTTTCAAGTGGAATCCTATCTGAGTTATCAAGGCAAAAAATTTCTTGATCGCTTTGATGCCAACAGTTACTTACACTTAACTCGTGCACTCGATTTATACGATCCGGCGATGAACTACAATAACGACATCAAAAAAGCACTTAGCAGAATCAAGGCACGTTATACCTTGGTGGCAGTGGCAAATGATCAATTATTTAAAGCACCGGATATGCATAAAAGTAAACAATTGTTGCAAGAAACGGGTGTCCGGCTGGATTATCATGAATTCTATTCCGATTTTGGACATGATGCGTTTTTGGTGGAATATGAACTTTTTGAGTCGATGATTCGTAAAGGATTACTATAAAAATTTAAAAAGTACGATTGATGGTCTTCTGAATCAAAATCTTTCTTTTTCATAATAATTTGTAAATTCTATTAGTT
>NZ_VDHB01000167.1:0-3688 GCF_006227735.1 Testudinibacter sp. 'clade 2' | reverse complement strand
GATATCGGATCACAGCACTACATCCTGCCCCCTCATCCTGATTTTTGCTTCTGAACAAAGCCAAAATCTGTCTTTCTTCCACAAGGGGCGAAGGAATTATTGCGGCACAATCTTACTCACTTCCGCTTCGCCCTCGGGTGGGCTGAGTCGTACACGTCAGCAAGGTGTTTGAAATCCAGATGGGTGTAGATTTGGGTGGTGGAGAGATTGGCGTGTCCTAATAACTCTTGCACCGCACGCAGGTCAGAGCTGGATTCCAGCATATGGGTGGCAAACGAATGGCGCAGTTTGTGCGGGTTTAAATGGGTCGGCAAACCCTGCCGTTGCCCCCACACTTCCAAGCGTTTTTGGATCCCACGGTGGCCGATTCGTTTACCTCGCTGACTAACAAACAAGGCATCGTCTTCCGGATTAAACAACACCCGCACCGCCAGCCATTTTTGCAGCGCTTGTGCGGCATAGCGTCCGTAAGGCAAAATCCGCTCTTTATTACCTTTGCCGATCACGCGCAATTCTCTGCTGCGGCTTTGTAAATCACGGACATTCAGCTGTCGCAGCTCGTTTAAGCGCAAACCGGCGCTGTACATCAGCTCCATCATCGCCAAATCACGTATATCAATCGGCTCCTTACTTGAACTATCCAATAGTAATCCAAGCTGTTCGGCTTCAATATTTTTCGGTAAACGTTTAGCTGCTTTCGGTGCAGAAACCGCACTTGCCGGATTCACCTCGATTTCACCTTGTGACAGCAGATAGTTCAAGAAGCCGCGCAAGCTGGAAAGACGCAGCGCCAAGGTTTTTGCAGATAAGTGCTGTTTTTTACTGACGGCTAGAATAAAGCGAACCACACTGGCATCAACTTGTTGCCAGTTTTCAATCTGCTGTGATTGCAAAATGCTGATGCACACGATTAATTGACGTTCATAGTTGGCAATTGTTAAATCGCTTAACTGACGCTCAATACGCAGGTAATTCAAATAATTCTGCACGGGTTGTAAAAATGCGCTTGTATCCATGTTAAATTTTCTCAATCAACCAATGATCTAAATGTTGTTCGACCATTTCCGCTAACTGTTGCAAAAAAGTAGTCTCTTGATGACGGTGAAAATGGCGTTCGTCTTTTGCCGCAAACAATAACACCGCCGTGTAAGGGTGGCGCGATTTACGTTTACCCAACAGGCAAAGCGCCACCGAGCCAATCGGAAAATCCTCCGGCAATAACAACAGCGTTTTTTCACGGTGCGTCAAGGTGCCTAAATAGTGGCGCTGCAAACCGAAACGTTCCAAACGGATAATCTCAAATGCAGTACGATCCAACCAATTGTGGGCTGCGATTTCCTCGCTTTCCACCCAACTGTCACGAAACAGCAACAGCGTGCCTTTTTGCAAGCCAAGTGCGGTTGTCCAGTCTTGCAAGATCGTTAACCCGTCAGGTAAGCGTTTGGCTTGTGAAAACCGGGTTTGTAGCGGTAACAAGCTGAAAAACATTCGCTCATTGTGTTCTGCCATTTTATGAATCGTATCCAGCTCCTGCTGTTGCCGCTGCAATTGATCACGCTGGCGTTGCAGCTTGGCTTCGACCAGCGACAAAACCCCTTTCTGTCGGTGTATCACTTGCAATTGGTCTAACAATTGCGGGTAGTCCTGAAAAAAATCCGGATGCTGATACAGATAATCCGCTACCGCACTTGCGTTCAATTCTTCGCTCATCACAATCCCTTACAATCGAATATAACCGTCAAACAGATGTGTCGCATCACCGGTCATAAACAACGGTTTGCCCTCGCCTTGCCATTCGATCAACAATTTTCCACCGGGCAACTCGACTTCGACCCGATGATCCAACACACTCTGCATGATGCCGACTGCCGCCGCGGCACAAGCACCACTGCCACAGGCTTGGGTCTCGCCCGCGCCCCGTTCAAACACCCGCAATTTAATCTGCTTGCGGTTGATAATCTGCATAAAGCCTACATTAGCACGTTCCGGAAAGCGTTCGTGATGTTCCAACAATGGTCCTAAGCGCTCGACCGGCGCTGTCGCCACATCATCCACCGTCAGCACGCAATGCGGATTGCCCATCGACACCACACCGCACAGCACGGTTTCCAACTCGGTACGCAAAATATAATTTTTCTCAAATTTATTGGCGCTGAACGGCACTTTACTCGGCTCCCAAATCGGCTCGCCCATATTGACTCGGATTTGATCGTCATCTTTAATGCTCAGCACCATTTTGCCTTTTTGCGTGCTAACACGGATCTCTTTTTTGTTGGTCAAGCCTTTCAACTGCACAAAACGCGCAAAACAGCGCGCACCGTTGCCGCATTGTGCCACTTCGCTGCCGTCGGCATTAAAAATGCGGTAATGGAAATCCATATCCGGGTCATAAGGCGGTTCAACCAACAACAATTGATCAAAACCCACACCTCGATGACGATCCGCCAAGCGACGAATCGTGCCTTCCGGGAAAAAAACATTCTGGGTGATGCCGTCCACCACCATAAAATCGTTTCCCAGACCGTGCATTTTTGAAAATTGCATATCATGTCCTTTATTTTTAATCATATTCACATTATAAACCAAGCTAGGGGAATGTCTAAATGATTCATCAGCACCGTTTGCCAAATGCCTTTTGCCAAATAGTTTGTTATGATAGGACTCCAACAATTTTTATTTTGAACGGACGAGTTATGGAAAATATCAAAAAAACACAGGCGATGCATGCGGCTGGATTAGGTTGTGCTATCAGTATTGCCATTATTGCCTATTTTTTATTCAGCTTACCTACAGAACAATTAATGGATTATCTGACCGCACTTGGGCACTGGTTTGGCGCCAGCACCACTGTCGGCATTTTTGTGCTGGCCTGTTTACCGGTTTTGGTCAGCGTCTTGTTCTACTGGATTTACTACTGGCTAAAGAATTGATTTAGAACGAATCACAGATTATGGCAAAACTCTATTTTTATTACTCATCCATGAACGCCGGCAAATCGACTACCTTGCTGCAGTCCTCTTATAACTATCGCGAGCGGCACATGAACACCTTGGTTTACACTGCCGCAATCGACAATCGCTTCGGCACAGCCAAAGTCACCTCACGCATCGGCATCAGCCAAGAAGCCTTGGTGTTCACTAATGAAACGGATTTATACCAACAAATCAAAGCGCAAATTCGCCAACAACCGCTGCACTGTATTTTGATCGATGAAGCCCAGTTTTTAACCAAAACACAGGTGTATCAACTGAGTGATGTGGTCGATAAACTACACATTCCGGTATTATGCTATGGTTTACGCACCGATTTTCAGGGAGAATTGTTCAAAGGCAGCCAATATTTATTAGCTTGGGCAGATCAGTTGGAAGAGCTGAAAACTATTTGTTACTGTGGTCGCAAAGCTAACTTTGTACTGCGTTTGAACGAAAAAGGCGAAGTAGTCAAAGCTGGCGAGCAGATTCAAATCGGCGGAAATGACAGCTATTTGTCTGTTTGCCGCCGGCATTATAAAGAGCGGTTGGGAAAATAAACAAAAACCCGCTAAATCAGCGGGTTTAGACTGCTGACAAAGGTTAAAATACACGATTAATATTGTAAAAGTAGGGGGCGATTATATATCGCCCCGAACCGCACTTTGCATTTTTCCTTTATTGATTAAGTGCTTATATAGCACTTCGCAAACGGGCGG
>NZ_VDHB01000166.1:0-1033 GCF_006227735.1 Testudinibacter sp. 'clade 2' | reverse complement strand
TTGGCGATGACGGGCGTGGCGGCGGCGATGAGTGCCTTGGGCAATGTCAGCAAAGACGACAGCTCGACCACGCAAAGTGCGGTCAGCCAAAACATCAACCTTGAGGTAAGAAACGGCGACGTGCCGACCGCCCTTTCGCGCGATACGGATAACGCCAACCAAAAAGTCACCGAATTTGACAAAACGGAATATCAAGAGCGTGCCGAAATGGCACAGGTGATAGGACAAATCAGCAACAACAGCATTGTGCTGAGCCTGAAACCAAAGCTGGACGAAGCGCAACAACAAAAAGCCGACGCAGAAGGGGTTCTTGCCAACGACAACAGCAGCACCGAACAGAAAGAGGCGGCACAAATTCAGCTGGCTAATGCGGAGCAGGCAATAGCAAAATACGGCAAAGGCGGCGCCATCCAAATGGCGGTGCGCGCCGTGACCGGCGTATTGCAAGGCATTGCAACCGGCAGTGCCGAAAGTGCGGTTGTGGGCGGGGTATCGCCCTACGCCAATCTGGCAATCAAACAAGCGACCGAAGGCAACGACACCGCCAACATCATGGCACACGCCGTGTTGGGCGCAGTCGAAGCCTACGCCACCGGCAACAATGCCGCAGCAGGAGCCGTGGGGGCAGCCAGCGGCGAGTTAGCGGCAAAAATCATTACCGAACAGCTTTACGGCACAACAGCGGATAAACTGACCGAAGAGCAAAAAGAAACGGTTTCGGCGCTAAGCCAAATTGCCGCAGGCTTAAGCGGCGCCTTGGTCGGCGACAGCACCCAAAGTGCGGTTGTGAGTGCCGAGATTGGAAAACGGGCGGTGGAGAATAATTACCTTTTTAAACACGAAGTTGAACGGCAAGCCGAGTTGTTAGTGAAGCAAAATACGGAAGGTTTAACGGAAGCTGAGAGTGAGGAATTAACGGGATTACGGCAGTTGGATAATCAACGTAATATGGATTTACAAGCCGCCTGTTATGGAGGAATGACAACCGCTTGTGCAAATGAATTGATTACGTTAAGTGCGGCATTCCATAGCT
>NZ_VDHB01000165.1:0-5481 GCF_006227735.1 Testudinibacter sp. 'clade 2' | reverse complement strand
CTTTGTCAGCAGTCTAAAGCCGCTAACAATAGTAGCGGCTTCTCTTCATAACATCACGAATCGAACTTAGTTATTCACAAATTTCTCGCCCAATTCGATATCGGCTTTCAAGGTCGGCAGCATGTCTTCAATCGCTTGCTGTTCGAAAGCACTTAATGGACCAATTGGTAGAATTTCTTCCACGCCGTTTTTGCCTAAACGCACCGGCTCAGCGAAGAAACGGGCATATTTGCCGTCGCCTTCAACATAGCTGTACTCAACCGCACTTTCGCCACTCAACCCTTTCAGTACAGAAATACCGAAACGTGCTGCGGCTTGTGCCATTGACAATGTTGCTGATCCGCCACCGGCTTTGGCTTCCACTACTTCAGTACCGGCATTTTGAATGCGCTTGGTCAGGCTTGCCACTTCTTCATCGCTCCAGCTCACGCCAGCCACTTGTGACAGCAATGGCAGAATCGTCACGCCGGAATGTCCGCCGATCACCGGCACTTTCACCTTATCCAAGGCAACATTTTTCAATTCAGCAACAAAGGTTTCAGAGCGGATCACATCTAATGTGGTGACACCAAACAGTTTATTCTTGTCGTAAACACCGGCTTTTTTCAGCACTTCTGCTGCAATCGCCACCGTAGTATTGACCGGATTAGTGATAATGCCGATACAGGCTTTCGGGCAAGTGGCAGCCACTTTTTCCACCAAATTGCGAATAATACTGGCGTTAATATTGAATAAATCAGAACGATCCATACCCGGTTTTCTCGCCACCCCCGCAGAGATCAACACCAAATCCGCCCCGACCAGTGCCGGAGTCGGATCTTCTCCGGCAAAACCTGAGGCTTTAACCGCCGTTGGAATGTGGCTGATATCTTTTGCAACGCCCGGCGTGACCGGTGCAATATCATAAAGGGAAAGTTCTGTTCCTGCCGGACATTGTAATTTAAGCAATAATGCCAGTGCTTGACCGATACCGCCTGCGGCGCCCAAAACTGCTACTTTCATTCAGAAACTCCTTAGAAATTAATCAATAAAAAATGAATTAAACTGTCGTTAAGTGTAAGGCGTTTGAATTGGTGATTCAAATAGATAAGTTCAATATTGAGAGCTTGAGCATACTTTTGTTAAAAATAACACCCTGCGTTTTCCTCTATAGGCCTTCACCGCTCACAAAACCGACAGCGAGATCGACGCTATTGGAAATTTTGATTGCTTTTTGTCAGAATCATATGCAATATTTATGCAATTTTTTTGCATAGTAATGACTTAGCACAGCTATGATAACCATAATATGATAACCATAATTTTATGAACATGGATAACAAACCGGATTCTTTAAGCAATGCTTTTCGCTCGCTACTCGCCGAGGAGAAATATGCCTCTCAGAGTGAAATTGTTGAGGCATTACAACAACAAGGCTTTAACCAAGTCAATCAATCGAAAATATCGCGTATGTTGGCGAAATTCGGTGCGGTTCGGATTCGTAATTCCAAAATGCAAACCGTCTATTGCCTGCCGCCGGAACTCAGTTTGCCACACACCAGCAGCCCGCTGAAAAATCTAGTATTGGATATCGATCACAACGCAGCGGTGATTGTGATTCGCACCAGCCCCGGTGGCGCCCAATTAATTGCTCGTTTGCTGGATTCAATGGGGAAAAACGAAGGTATTTTGGGTACGATCGCCGGTGACGACACGGTTTTCATCACGCCGACCCGTAACACCGAAATCACCCGCTTAATGTCGAATATTCAATATTTATTTGAGACCTCGCTTTAGTTTTTGCCTTTTGCCGCTTGCTTTTTTCTGTCTAATTGCCTAAAACGGTATTCTGCAACGTTTAATTTGGAGGAGTGGATATGAAAATCTTTATCACCGGCGGCACCGGTCTTATCGGACAGGTTCTCACCCGCTCTTTGCTGTCGCAAGGGCATCAACTGACCCTGTTAAGCCGCAATCCTGCACAAGCTCGCACAAAATTTCCCGATTTGGATCTGGAATTTGTACCGACCTTAAACAGCTATTCCAGTTTCGATCAATATGATGCAGTGATCAACCTCGCCGGCGAGCCGATTTTTGACAAGGCATGGCACGATGAGCAGAAAAAACAGCTGATCGACAGCCGCATCAAAATCACCGAGCGCTTGGTCGAACTGATTAATGCCGGCAAAACGCCACCGCACAGCTTTATTTCCGGTTCTGCCGTGGGGTATTACGGCGATAATGGCGAAAGTGCGGTCAGTGAAGACAATCCGAAAGGCGATCAATTTCCGGCGCAACTCTGTTATCAATGGGAACAAGCGGCGCTGCAAGCCAACAGCCGTACCTGCCTGCTGCGCACCGCCAATGTGCTGTCAACGCACGGCGGTGCATTGGCAAAAATGCTGCCGCTGTATAAGTGCGGTTTGGGTGGCAAGCTCGGTTCCGGCAAACAGTATTGGGCATGGATCCACCGCCAAGACATGGTGGCAGCAATTGAATTTCTGCTTAATCACCCGACTTGCCAAGGCGCATTTAACCTGTGTAGCCCGAATCCGGTGCGCAACAATGAGTTTAACCGCACTTTGGCTAACACCTTGCGCCGACCGCACTTTGCCTTTGTGCCGGCGTTTATGCTCAAACTGGTGTTCGGCGAACGGGCGCAACTGCTGCTGGACAGTCAAAATATTTTGCCTTGCCGTTTAATCAAGGCCGGATTTGAATTCCACTTCGACAAGCTTGCCGACGCCTTGCACGATTGTATTAAAAACAAGAGTTAAATGTAGGGTCTGTTGATATTTGTTACGGTTTTGGGTGTCGGCTATGATACAATTTGCACTCATTTACACACAAGAAACCGAAACGCATGACTGCCGCAAAAAAGACAATGCCAAATTCAACCGCTGCTAAAAAAAACGAATCCGCACCAAAAAGGCGTTTTAACCGTCAGAACTGCCTGATGTTCGGGCTGAAAGTCGGTTTTACCGCACTTTGCTGTGTGGCGTTTTATTTGATCTATTTGGACGGACAGATTCGTTCCAAAATGGACGGCAAATTGTGGCAACTGCCGGCGGAAGTTTACGGTAATATTCAAAGTGTGCGCCGCTCCGACAGTGATTCGCTGAATCAAATCACAAGCCTATTACTGGACAACGGTTACCGCCAAACCAACTTATTAGGCACACCGGGCGATTTCAAAGTGGAAAACGACAGCATTGTGTTAATCCGCCGTGCTTTTCCGTTCCCGGACGGTGCCGAGCCACAGCGTGTATTGCGGCTACGTTTTAATCAAAATAGATTGAACGTTATCGAAGATTTAGTCAACCGCCGTGCCGTTGATGAATTCCGTTTTGACCCCAAGTTGATTGCGATGTTGCAATCCAACAATGAAGATCGCCTCGCAACACCATTGCATCAATATCCGCGCTTATTAATCGATACCCTGTTGTTGGTGGAAGATCGCCGTTTTTATCAACATGATGGCGTGAGTCTGTTGGGGATTAGCCGCGCCTTGATCACCAATATTCAAGCCGGACAAACAGTGCAAGGTGGCAGCACCTTGACCCAACAATTGGTGAAAAATCTGTTTTTAAGCAATGAACGTAGTCTAACGCGTAAAGTGAACGAAGCGTTAATGGCGGTGCTGATGGATGCCCGTTACGATAAAAATCGTATTTTAGAAACCTATCTGAACGAAGTCTATCTGGCGCAAGACGGTGACACCCAAATTCACGGCTTCGCTTTGGCGAGCCAGTTCTTTTTCGGACGTCCGGTGCAAGAAATCAGCCTCGACCAAATTGCGTTATTGGTCGGTATGGTGAAAGGTCCGTCGCTGTACAACCCGTGGCGCAACCCGAATAATGCTTTGCAACGGCGCAATGTGGTGCTGAAAACCATGTTGGAACACGCGATCATCGATCAAAAATTGTATGATCTGCTCAGTGCACGCCCGCTTGGAGTGCAGACTCGCGGCTCAATTAGCAAATCACAACCCGCATTTATGCAGTTGTTACAACAAGATCTGCAACAGCAATTGGGCGAAGCCAAAGCCAATAATCTGTCCGGCGCACGCATTTTCACCACCTTAGACAGCCAGAAACAACGTGCTGCCGAGCGCGCCTTGATCAATGCGGTGCAACAGTTAAAAGTAAAACAAAAAATTGCCGATTTGGAATCGGCAATCGTCGTTGCGGATTATCACAACGGCGCCGTGTTGGCAATGGTTGGCGGCGTACAAACCCAATATGCCGGCTTCAACCGTGCGTTACGTTCACAGCGTCAAATCGGCTCGTTGGTAAAACCGCCGATATATCTCGCCGCTTTATTAGAACCACAAAATTTTCGGCTGAATACCCCGATTGAAAACCGTCCTTTGACGATTAAAATCAAAGGCAGTGCCGACTGGCAGCCACGCAACTATGATAATAAATTTGGTGGCTCGGTGATGCTGTTAGATGCATTGGTACGTTCATTAAATGTACCGACGGTCAACATCGGGATGAAAGTGGGCTTGGATAAAGTGATCGATGTGCAGCAGGCGATGGGTTGGGATCAAATTAAAATTCCAAAAGTGCCTGCGATGTTGCTAGGTTCTTATTCGATTTCGCCTTATGACGTGACCAAACTGTATCAAGTGATCGCCAATGAAGGCAAAAAAATTCCGCTTTCTGCGATTGAAAGTGTGTATCAACGCAACGGCGAAGTAATTTATCAGCGGGCATTCGAGCCGCAACAAGTGGTTGCGGAAGAGGCGGCGATTCAAACGTTGTATGCGATGCAGCAAGCCGTAGAGCGTGGCACCGGGCGCAGTTTGCAACAAAATTTTGCCCAATACCGTTTAGCCGGCAAAACAGGCACCACCAACGAGGCGCGTGATACTTGGTTTGTCGGTATTGACGGTGAAAATGTTACCACGGTTTGGTTGGGACGTGACAACAACGGCAAAACCGGCTTGACCGGTGCCAGTGGCGCACTCAGCGTATATCGTGAATACCTCAGTTTGATGCCGCCAACGGTATTAAATTTACCCAAATCCGATAATCTGCAATGGGTTGGCATTAATGATTACGGCAGCTGGAATTGCAACAGCAGCCGCACGATTCCAGTGTGGACGGATAAAAACCAGAATTTTTGTGCCTCCGCCTCGGCAGTCGTTCCGAGCGGTGCAGCACCAGCGGCAGCAACCTCACTTCAGGATGCTACGCCAAGTGATGTCGAAAGTTCTGTTGAAAAACAACCCAGTGTTTGGGACGCCTTGGAGTTACAGCAAGACAGCGCTCCGGCACCGGTGGAGGATGCCCAGCCGAGCCACTAACCAGCCGATAGCCTAATTTTATCCGACAGCGACCTACGGTCGCAATCGGTTAAGCATTGATGAGAGGCTTTGCCTCTCTGAAGCAGCCGCAAAGCGGCTGATCTATGCGTAACCTAGTACGGCTTTGCCGTGCTAGGCTAAAAGGATTAGTTTTAGCTCAAATAATATACTCAAAACATCAACAGACCCTA